>NZ_CAXAVM010000003.1:0-83966 GCF_963972345.1 uncultured Gimesia sp.
CGAGGGACCGTAATGTGGAACCGATGACGGGCATGGTTCCCGCAATGCCGGTTTCGATCTGATAGGACCAGTAGCCTTTCTGGTCCCAGGGCAGCGGATTGCCGGTGATTGTGAGACCGATGATCACGCCACCAATCAGCAGGCTGGTCCAGTAGATAAACTCTTTGGGTTTGCGATAACCGGCCGAGATAATGACCAGAAAGATATGCACAATGATCGCTACAATCATCATATGTGCGGTGTAGTGATGTAACCCGCGAACAAACCAGCCCAGGTCGACCTGAGTTTCAATATATTGCACGCTCCCCCAGGCAGAGGCTTCGGAAGGACTGTATACAGTCATCAATAAGGCGCCGGTTACCATTTCCACCAGCATCATCAATACGAGTGCACCACCCCAGAGAAACTGCCAGCGCGAACGTCGTTGAGTCGGAAAATTTAACAGAAAGATCGCATGCAGGAAATTTTTGTATCCGGTTCGTTCGTCGATCCACTGTTGGGCTTTTTGAGGCAGCACTGAATTATCTCCCTATGGGAAATCAAATTGATGAGTCTATTTAGTCAGTCAGCAAGAGAGTCAAACTCTGGTTCCCTTAACCGATGGGATATTTTTCAGCGATGCCGGTTTCGAACTTCTGATATTCCACTTTGACCCACTGATCTCCCCGGATAGTTTCGATTGTGGTTTTTAACTCATCCATACCCCGTGGCTGCGGACCACTGACCATTGCACCATCTGGCTGAAAGGTTGCCGCATGACAGGGGCAGAAGTATTCTTCGTCACCGGCGACGTAATCGATCACGCAGCCCAGGTGGGGACAAGTGGAAGAAAACGCGGTGACTGCTCCGTCTTTAGATTTACTGAGCCAGACTGAACCGATGGGGCCGGGAGGATATTTGGTCCAGGCATCCACGCGCTGGTCGATGATCGTAAATCGCTGGGGAACGCCAGGCTCGAGGTCATTCAGGCGCGTCAGACGGTATGTCCTATCTGTCTGGTTGCCTCTTTTAAGAGTCGAAAACAAAAAGCCCAAAGCAGGTACTGCGAGGATAGTGGCGTACAGGGAACCCAGAATACTCGTGCAGTGTTTGAGAAATTTTCGACGTCGCATGGTGAGTACCTTTAAATCTGAAAAGCGGCAGTGATCGATCAGCAGTCCGCTGTGAACTGATTGCATTCTGATCCAAACAACTTATGCCTTAAAGGGTAACGGTTTAATTTGTTCAATTTCGGACTGCAGTACTTAGTGGAGCTTTCGATGGCAGGCAGCAACTGGTTTCAGGCAGTCACATTGGAGGAGGGAGTCGCGTCAATAAAATCCAAATTTAAAATGACATCACTCAGTGATTCAATCTGGAAGCATCCATTTTATCAGATCAAATCAGCGTTTACGAAACTTTATTTTTAAGTCTAGTGATTTCAATTCTTTAAGACAACAGATTTCATTAAATTGGATTGTACTATCCAGAAGAGTCCCGGGCAATCCTGGAATTTCCGGTTCGGCTGAAATCAAAAAAAAACGGCTCTCCCGTTAAGGAGAGCCGTTTCGATACTTCGATTCAGTCAAGCTGAAGTCTTAATTGAACTAGTCAATCAGACCGAACAGGTTTGACAGGCTGTTTCCACTCAGACGACGAGTCTGCTTCTGGTTCTGCAGACGGCTGGGGAAGTAAGCTTTAGGATCAGAAGCAGGAGCAGGAGCAGCAGGAGCTGCAGATGGTGAGCATCCAGCAGGAGCACATCCATTTGTGTGACAGCAAGGTGTGTCACAGCAACCTTCAACAACTTCGTATCCACACAGTTCCAGAGCCTGAGTTGCTTCACGAACAACTTTCTTGTCGCAATCGCCCAGAGCACAAGTCAGAGCAGCTGTCAGCTCAGGTGAGCATCCACAGCAGTGCTTGCGAAGCTGGTCGCCGATTTCATCAGCAGCTTTAGCACGAACGCGTTCGTCAGCGTCGTTCAGAGCGTAGATGAAAGCACACATGATCTCAGGGTTACATTCGCAGTTGAACTTGTCACCCAGTTTGTGGATTGCTTTGCGACGGTGTTTAGCGTAGCAGGCAGTCTGTGACTGGTAGATCAGTTCAGCGATTTCGCAAGGATCTGCGTTGCAGCAGGGTTGTTCGTTGCAGCAGGTGTCTGCAGCAGGAGCAGCACAGGTCTTAGGGGCTGGTGCACAGCATGCTTGAGGAGCAGGAGCACAGCAGGCCTTGGGAGCCGGTGCGGCACATGCTTGTGGAGCAGGTGCACAGCAGGCTTTAGGGGCTGGTGCGGCACATGCTTTAGGAGCAGGAGTGCAGCAGTCATTCTTCGGAGCTGGAGCACAGCAGTTATCCTGTGCACAGCCTGAATCTGTGTTGCAGCAGCGTTTCTTGAACCAGCCACGCAGTCTGCGGGCAGGCTTGCAGCATGCAGGAGCAGCTTCGTTGCAGCAAGGTGGTTTGATTGATGAACACTGACGTTGGTAAGTATAAACGTTAGGCTCACATGGTTTCGTAATAGTGGGTTTACAGCATTCTGGTTGACAGGTCGAGGCACATTCACAGCTCTTTGCAGCCCCGCAATTAAGCGAAAGGTCAAAAAGATCTGCTTGTGCAACGGCATTCATCCCCAATGCCACAACAAATGCACTTAACAGACTAATCCATTTCATAGAACAGCGTCTCCTTCTTGGGTCGTTTTCTGACCATCATAGACAGATTGATGTGCCTCTTGTGTCACATCACTTTGGTTACGGCGCGAATCTAGTTTTGTTCCTTTAAGGACTGCTTTTGTCCAAGTTGAAATCATCAACTCGCGCTGGCTTGAGTCTAAGAACAATGCCTCTACGGACAGTGTCCTTACAAAAATCTTCTTAATAAGTTTGATTGCGGTCGATGCCTTGGGAGCATCGCCTGAAATCACATCCGAACTGTTTCCTTTGTTCATTCAGATATGAATTCTCATTGCGACTGGTACAATCTATCGGCGTGCTGTAATCGTCGCTTGAATGTCTCAAGTCATTATCAGATAAAAAGGTTACGTCAATTTTACTCACGATTATAAGCATCGTAACGGTTGGTTAAGCTGGGAGAGATTTGCCTCTGGATCAGCCTGCTGAAGGGGTTGAAAACGTGTCAGTCTGGGTAGGCTGTGTGTCTCCAGGTGAGATAGAAGTGAACTTCGCGGCTGTTCCTAATGTGCGGAGCGACCCGTTCCCGGGAGCTGTTTTTGTTGGCAGGTTTATGCCACCGCCTTCTCTGGTTGAACGCATTTTGCGGCCACAAATCTTCTCCAGGCTGACTGGAAGCCGTTTAATTTATGCCGATCAATCCTGTTTCAAACGATCACAGGAATTCTTTTCAACATTCCTGCTGACTGGACTGCGCCCGCCAGAGCAATTGTACGAAAAACTGGAAATGTGCCTGATTGGCCAGTCGTGCTGACAGACTGGAATCCGTTACGTTGATATGGTGACTGGTGTGAACTGCTTTGCATGATAGCGATTGAACAGTTCTTGCAATTCCTCTTCAGCGCCTGCATAATTAACTTATTCATCAGGAACTGGGCCAGACAGGAGCGTACCAATGCGATCACTTCTCATCGTGAGCACAGTTTTTCTATTCGTGGGATCTCCTGAGCAGGTTTCTGCCCAAAAGTATCTTTCCGCACCCGTACGCCAGTCGCACTCCCATCAGCAGCAACACCAACAACAGCATCAGCACTATCAGCACCAGCACCATCGTGGGGGAAGTTCCTATCAGAGAAACTCCTACCCGCGCTATTATGGACGGACCTGGCCTGATCCGGGCTGGTCGGTCAGTGGATACTCGGGGAGTTCGAGTTTCAACTTTTCGTTTCCCGGAAATTCCTACTATGGGAATCCTTGGGGACCCTATATGTATAACCGGTTCGGTTATTACAGTACGGATGCCTTTATCGCGGGAAATCCGGTTCTCTTTTCCAATGGATATTCCTTAAACGGTTTCTATCCGATTTTGCCGGGACAGGGATATTCTCCACCGGCCGTTTATCCTTATAGCAATGTTCCCGGAACTCTGCCCACGCTCCCGAATTCACCACAAGTCAATGATTTTCCTGCTGCCAGCAATATCCCACTCAACAATGCGCTCCAGAATGATCTGGAACGCTGGAATGACCCCGGCTATCTGCCAGAGCCATCTCGCAAGATTCAGAAATACATCATTCCTTCCACCCGTCAGGCCCGGGAGTTGAGCCTGCGAAATCAGGTCAAAGGGGATGAATACTTTAAAAAACTGGATTACCGCCGGGCTTATGAGCGTTACAAACTGGCTGCTTCCTTAACGAAAGATCTGGCGACTCCACGTTTCAGAAAAGGCTTTTCTCTGGTTGCCCTGGGGCAATACGATCGTGCTGCATTTGAATTCAAACAGGGGCTCGAACTGGATCCTTCCTGGCCTTCGACGGGGGAAAACCTGAACGAACTGTTCGGTCCAGATCATCTCATCGCCAAAGATTCGATGCTGCATCAGGTTGCGGAATGGGTCAAAGAAGACATTCGTGACCCGGAACGCCTGTTTGTATTTGGAGTTGTTCTGCATTTTGACGGTCAGACCGAAGAAGCACATGATGTAATGGAAACCGCCGCCCGTCTGGCAGGCAGGGGGGATCATTTTCTGGCATTCCTGAAACCGCAACCCGTTCCCGCTGATCAGCAGACCGTGAAACAGAAAAGCGGAAATCAACCTGGCTACGTGGTTGATCCTGCAAAAACGCGACCACCAGCGTTTGAATCGAAACAGCCGCCTGCTCAATCGACCCAGCCTCTGGGGCCAGCTCGCTCACGACCCCTGTCAAAACCTCTGCCTGCTCCTCCTCAGAAGACCCCCAGGAAGCCTGCAGGCAACAATTCAGCGTTGCCTCCCCTTCCCCAGGATGCAGATACACCGGGTGAGCCGTTGATTCCTCTGCCAGAGCCTGCTAAAAGTCAACAACAAGCACCGTTGTTGATTCCACCAAAATGATCTGAACCTCCCTGATCGACTGGGCCTGATATTTCGATGACCGATACTGCACATCCCCGACTGTTAGTGACATTGTGTACCTATAACGAACGAGAAAACCTGGAACTGTTGATTCCCGAGATTCATAAGTATTTACCGCACGCAGCGATACTGGTGATTGATGATAACTCGCCTGATGGCACAGGGGATTATGCCAAAGAACTGAGGAAGACCGATTCTCGCATCCATTCGATTCATCGTACGGGGAAACTGGGGCTGGGAACTGCCACGATTGCCGGTTTTCAATATGCGATTGAAAATCATTACGATCTGGTACTGAATCTGGATGCCGACTTCAGCCATCCCCCGCGGTTCATGCCGGATCTGGTGGAAGCAACGAACGAAGCGGATGTTGCCATTGGTTCCCGCTATGTCCCGGGAGGCAAGATTGAAGGCTGGGGACCCAAACGCTATTTCATGAGTGGTGCCATCAACTGGTACGCGCGGTTGTTATTGAGGCTCAAATCCCGCGACTGCAGCGGCAGCTTTCGCTGTTATCGAGTCCCCAAACTGGCGGAGATCGATTTTGCGCTGTTGCGTGCCAGGGGTTATGCCTTTCAGGAAGAGATCCTGTATCGCTGCCGCAGAGTCGGATGCACGTTTAAGGAAGTCCCCTTCACATTTGAAGAACGACGGTTTGGGAGTTCGAAAATCAACATGGGAGAAGCTTTCTCCGCATTATGGGTGATGCTGGTGCTGGGTGTTGACAACTGTCTCGGAAAGCGGGTGCGTACCCTGTCTTCGGAAACGAACCAATAAATCAGAATCGTCAGTGAGAAACCGGGTTTCCACTCAAGAGTGGCTGTGGGAAGCATCCGGGAACGTTCCCTCCCGGACTTCACTGGCGTAGGCCTGTACGGCGGTTTTCATATCTGCTGCGAAATCGGCGTATTTCTTCAGGAACCGGGGATGGAAATCCGCGTTCATTCCCAGCATATCCGGAGTGACGAGTACCTGCCCATCGCAGCCAGAGCCTGATCCGATCCCGATTGTGGGGACAGTCACTGTTTCTGTAATCTTGCGGGCGATGGGAGCCGTAATCATTTCCAGGAGAATTCCAAAGGCACCGGCGCGTTCTGCGGCGAGTGCATCTGCTATCAACTGATCTTCATCACGTTGAATTTTTCCCATACTGCCAATGGCACGCACTGACTGTGGTTTGAGACCCAGATGTGCCATCACGGGGATATCAGCCGACGCGATTGCTTCAATCGTTTTTGCCTGATTGACGCCCCCTTCCAGTTTGACGGCGTCAGCCCCCGTCTCTTTCAGGATGCGTCCGGCATTCTCGAGCGCCTGCGCGGGGGAAACATGAAAGGACATAAAGGGCATGTCAACAATGATCAGAGCCCGCTGAACGGCGCGACACACCATTTCCCCGTGATAGATCATTTCATCAACTGTCACAGGTAATGTGGTACTCTTGCCCTGCACGACCATTCCTAAAGTGTCGCCTACCAGCAGGCAGTCCAGGCCGGCTTCATCCAGAATTTTTGCAGACAGGTAATCATAGGCTGTCAGCATGGTGATTTTCTGGTTTTTCTCTTTCGCAGCGAGAAACCGGGGGACAGTAAACTTCTGGGGCCGTGCGGGGGACGCATCTGACACGGAACTCTCCTTTAAAACGCTCAGCAATTAAAATCACACTCAGGTGAAGGGTAATCACAACTGAAGTAATTGTAGACATCATCATTAGTTGGAGGGTTCACAATATGAAAACTCAGACCGCATTCGCAATACTCGGAGTCGCGTTTTCTTCGAAATCGGGGCCGGGTAAGCCAATGTTGCATTTTGCGCTGTTTGATTTTGCAACATCTGTTGCGAAATTCACCACTCAGCTGGCTAGTGAATTTCGCTCCAAATATCACTGAAAAATTTAATTCACTATATTTAAATGACTTACGGCTATTTTTGTAGATATTTTTCTGAATGGTACGGCTTATGCATATTACCTATGGCAGCGATGGTGGCAAGCGTTGGCCCGCACTTGCTCCATTCAGCACAGAAAAGGTGCTTCAGTCATTCAATGATTCGAAGCACCTTTTTTTTATGCCTTCATTTCATTTTTCGTAAGCCTTTGAATTGTTCATTTTCTGGCCCGGCTTAAAAACCCTTCCTCCCGGCATCTGGAATTCCTGACCGTACTTCATTAGGATTGTGACACACGCCAGGTTCGTAAGCTGGTTGTGTTTCAGATTTACAATCCACACGCAACTTCTCTGACAGTAGATCTCTCTGCAGCTCTCTGGAAGGGAGAATGCATATCAGGAGGTCACCTAACGTGCCAGAAAAAGTCGTCGTGATCGGATCAGGACCCGCTGGTTGGGCAGCTTGCATTTACACATCTCGAGCCAATTTGGAACCCCTCTGCTTCGAAGGAGCAATTTCCGAGGAAAATCGACTGCAGGGGACGCTTCCTCTGGGGCAACTGGCTCTCACTACGGAAGTGGAGAATTATCCTGGTTTTCCAGCTGGAAATCTGGAATCCTACCTCGATGACTCAATCGATAAATCAAAACGACAGTATATGGCACCTCATCTGGGACATGGTGTCAGTGGTCCCGAATTGATGGAACTGATGCGTCAGCAGTCGGTTAATTTCGGTACCAAAGTCGTGACAGACGATGTTGTGGATGTCGATTTATCTGCACATCCTTTCAAAATCACTCGGGCCAATGGTGAGACCGTCGAAGCACTCTCGATCATCATTGCCACCGGTGCCCGGGCGAACTATCTGGGACTCGAATCGGAAAACCGTTATAAAAACATGGGCGTATCTGCGTGTGCTGTCTGTGATGGAGCCATGCCTCGCTTTCGGAATCACCCCCTGGTTGTCGTTGGTGGTGGTGACAGCGCCATGGAAGAAGCCAATTACCTTACCAAGTTTGCATCCAGGGTTTATATCATCCACCGTCGCGATGAATTCCGTGCCAGTAAAATTATGGCGGAACGGGCACTGGCTAATGAAAAAATTGAAGTGAAATGGAATTCTGTCGTGGAGGAAGTTCTGGGCGATGATGAAAAAGGAGTCACCGGAGTCCGGATTCGCAGCACGGTCGATGAGAGTCAGACCGAAGATCTGGAAGCCGCCGGCTATTTCGCCGCCATTGGTCATACGCCCAATACCAACTTCCTCAAAGGACAGATTGACACGAACGACAAAGGCTTCATTGAATGGAAAATTCCTTTCCGTACCAATACCAATGTCGAAGGAGTGTTCGCTGCTGGAGATGTCGCCGACGATAATTATAAACAGGCTATTACGGCAGCAGGCAGTGGATGTATGGCTGCTCTGGATGCGGAACGCTGGCTTGTCTCCCAGGGTTTTGAATAAGCGACACTCCTGATTACCAACTGATAGACCCCCGTCTGAAAGGACGTAGAACGCATGCTGACTCAAGAAGGTTGTCTGGCACGACAGAAACGATTGTGGGAAAGTGTTCCCGATCACCTGGAATGGATTCTGATTGCGGATCCCCGCCACGTTCTGTACCTTTCGAACTTTCTGGTGCAGCCCTGCAGCTTTTCACGAGGCGAACGGGCGCTGTTGCTGCTGGACCGTGAGAAAGGTGTCACCCTGGTGGGGGATAATTTTACGATCCGTTCTTCCGCTGCCGAATATTATGTAGATCACGAGGCGATTGAAACCTGGTATGATCACAAACACTCAGTCGAAAACCGCGATCATGCGCTCTTTAAAGCCTTAAAGTCGGTCGTGCCTCAGCTGAAAGGTCGCCCCGGTGCCATCGAAGCGGAATGGCTGCCGGTAGGCGCGTTGCAGGAACTGGACACCACTCAAACCGATACCACTCTGGAACTGGGCAGCGTGTTGCGACAGTTGCGTCGTCAGAAGCATGCCGATGAAATCGCATTACTGAAACAATGTATGCAGGCCTGTGATGCCGGCCATGCGTGTGCGCGGGAAATCGTCGAAGCAGGTAAAAGTGAATTCGACATCTTCCGCAAAGTCCAGGCGGCTGTCCTGCAGGCCGCTGGTCTGCCTGTGATCATTTACGGTGACTTCCGTGCTTCTACCCCTGCTGTTCCCAAAGCGGGGGGCCTGCCAACCGGGCATGTTATGGAGAACGGTGACCTGTTCGTCCTGGATTATTCCGTAGTGATTCACGGTTATCGCAGTGACTTTACAAATACCATCAGTGTCGGTGAGCCATCGGCTGATCAGCAGATGCTGTTCAAACTCTGCCAGGCTGCCATGCAGGGAGGTGAATCGACACTCAAAGCGGGTACAAAATGTGCCGACGTGCATGCAGCGACAGCAGCGCCGCTCTGGGATGCCGGCTATAAAGAGAACTTCCAGCATCATGCCGGACACGGTCTGGGGCTCGGTCATCCTGAAGCACCGATTCTGGTTCCTGAAAGCATTGATACGCTCCTGGCGGGAGATGTGGTGACGCTGGAGCCCGGGGTTTACGTGGAAGGGATCGGCGGTATGCGGATCGAACATAACTATCTGATTACTGAAGGTGGCTTTGAGCGATTGAGCAATCACGTCATCGCGCTGAAGTAACTGGACTCGGCATTCCTCTCAAGTCAGGTGCCCGTAATGACGTCCTCTTCTGAATTCCTGGGATGGATTGAAGACGACCTGCAGAAGCTCCGGAACGAAGGTCTGTTTCGTGTTCGACGAACCTTCCAGCCTCTACCGGAAGGACGATGTGTGCTGGAAGGTCAGGAACTGGTCAACCTTTCCAGTAATGACTATCTGAATCTGGCCCATGATCCGCGTCTGATCTCTGCTGCTGCTGCGTCACTTGAGGAAATGGGAGTCGGCGCGCGTGCCAGTGCCCTGGTGAGTGGTCGCACCGTCTGGCATGCGCGACTCGAACAAAGACTGGCAGAATTTGAGAGAACCGAAGCGGCGATCCTGTTCCCCAGTGGTTATGCCGCGAACCTGGGAGTGATGTCTGCCATCGCGGGAGAGGGGGATACCATCTATTGTGACCGGTTGAACCATGCCAGCCTGGTGGATGGCTGCCGACTCGCGGGGGCAAAATTTCGCGTTTACCGACATGATCAACTTGAGAAACTGAAGCGGGAGCTTGAGAAACAGACGGGGACCGGAAGAACCATCATCGTGACGGATTCAATCTTCAGTATGGATGGAACCTGGGCTCCTCTGGTCGAACTCTGTGAACTGGCGGATCAATATCATGCCTGTCTGGTGATAGATGAAGCACATGCAACAGGCGTCTGGGGGACGACAGGACGTGGACTGGCTGAACAGTTGAATGTCGAAGCTCGCGTCACCATTCGCATTGGGACACTCAGTAAGGGAGTGGGGGCCATGGGAGGCTTTGTAGCAGGATCTGTTTCCCTGGTCGACTGGCTCTGGAATCGGGTACGGACTCAAATCTATTCCACTGCCCTGCCCCCGGCTATCTGTGCGGCGGCCTGTGAATCACTCCAGATCATTGAAGCAGAACCCGAGCGGAGACAACAGTTGCATGCACAAGCTGAATTTCTGCGTCAGGAACTTGCAAACCGATCACTATTGGCCAATGACACGTCTTCCGGCCCGATCATTCCTGTGATTCTGGAAGAGCCTGAACGAACCATGGCGATAGCAGCAGATTTACAGGCAGCCGGCTTTCTCGTCGGAGCAATCCGGCCTCCTACTGTCCCGCAGGGGACCTCCCGACTGCGGATCTCTGTTACCAGTGCCCATCAACGTGCTGATCTGGAACGGTTTTTAAAAGCGTTGGATCATTCCCTCGCCAGATACGGGAAATCGCGATAAGGTATGCAGATCAGTGTTTTTACCGACCAGCTGCAATTAAACGCACAGCTTCTGTTCAGGCTGTCTTAATCCACGTTTAAAGAACTCCGCATGAATTTTCGTGATCAGATTAAAAACGAATACCCGTTTGATTCGCATTGGTTGAAAATCGACGGACATCGATATCACTATCTGGACGAAGGTGCAGGGCCGGTTCTGTTGATGGTGCACGGCAATCCAACCTGGAGTTTTGCGTGGCGACGACTGGTCAAACAGCTCTCTCAGAAATATCGGGTCATCGCCGTTGACCATATGGGGTGTGGATTATCAGACAAACCTCAGAACTATGCCTACCAGCTGGCAACACACATCGAGAATCTGAAACAGCTGATTCAGGAACTGGACCTGCAGGATATCACGTTATTTGCGCATGACTGGGGCGGTGCGATCGGTATGGGGGCAGCCGTTGATTTGCCCGCACGTTTCGAGCGGTTTGTGCTCATGAATACAGCCGCCTTTCGTTCACAGGAAATTCCCCTGCGGATTGCCGTCTGCCGCATACCGTTCCTGGGCGCATGGGGAGTGCGAGGCCTGAACCTGTTTTCCGGGGCTGCAGTGAAAATGGCGGTGGAGAAACCAGAACGAATGTCGGCAGAAGTCAAAGCCGGCTTTCTTGGGCCTTACGACACGTGGGAACATCGGGTTGCCGTCCACCAGTTTGTGAAAGACATTCCTTTGAAGGCTTCGCATCCCAGTTATCAGACTCTGCAGCATGTCGAAGAAGGACTGCAACAGTTCTCATCGCATCCCATGTTGTTGATCTGGGGGGAAAAGGACTGGTGCTTTACAACAAGTTTCCTTGATGAGTTCGAACGACGTTTCCCGGCAGCGGAAACCCTGCGAATTCCCGATGCCGGTCATTACGTGTTTGAAGATGCACACGAAATCATGCTGCCCCGCATTGAAACATTTCTGGAGCAGCATGTGTAATCGGATTTAAAAATCCCCAAAATCGGGATTGATGAGGTGCTCGGTGCTGCCCAGGTGGGAGACTTTTTCGATTTTCTTACGGGGTTTCTGGGGTTTGTAAGCCTCGAAATCGTCGACTCGAAACTCCTTGACCATGTTGTTGATCCGATTCTCGATATTCGTCAGCTGTTCCCCTTCGTCAGGCGCGACAAATGTAAAGGCCGCTCCTTTCTGGTCGGAAGAGAGACGCCCGACTCGACCAATGCGGTGCACATAATCGTCACTGAATTCCGGAATATCAAAGTTAATGATATGGGAAATTCCGCTGACGTCGATCCCACGCCCCATGACATCGGTGGCAATCAACAGTCTGATTTTTCCATCGCGGAATTTCTGCAGCACACGATCACGTTTGGGTTGTGGCAAATCCCCGTGAATGGCGGCCACATCTTTAAGCTTTTTCGAGAAGATCCGATCCAGTTTGTCGGCGCCCCGTTTCGTTCGTGTGAACACGATTGTCTGTTTGGGCCGTTCCTGGAACAGCAGACGAGACAGCAGCTTGATTTTGCGGTCGGGGTCGACGGTGATGTAATACTGATCGATGGCATCGACGCTGACTTTGTCTTCAGAGAGGTCGATCATCACCGGATTCTGCATATAGCGGTTTGCCAGTCGCTCTACAGGCGGTGGTAATGTGGCAGACAGCAGCAGCGTCTGTCTATTCTCGGGGCACTTCCGCAGAATCTTTTCGATGTCCGGGCGGAAGCCGATATCAAGCATACGGTCTGCTTCATCTAGAACGACAAAGCCCAGCGTGCCCAGTTTGAGGTTACCGCGGTTGATATGGTCGATGACACGGCCTGGCGTCCCGACGGCGATTTGAGCCCCTTTTTTCAACTGGTTTTCCTGGGGGCGGACCGGTTTACCTCCCACCAGCACAGCAATGCTTAACGATTTCGAGGGGCATAGCTTTCGGATTTCAGTAGCGACCTGTTCGCTTAATTCGCGGGTCGGTGCCAGAATCAGGGCCTGCATCCCGGGTCTTCTCAGGTCAAGCTGCTGCAGTACAGGGAGTGAGAAAGCAGCTGTTTTACCGGTTCCGGTGCGCGCCTGGCCGATACAATCCTGCCCGGTCACGGCGATAGGAATCAGTTCAGACTGAATCGGGCTGGGGGTTTCATACCCTGCGTTACTCAGGTCTTTTAAGATCTCTTCATTCAGTCCTAGTTGTGAAAAACTGGTTTTAAGTGGCTTTTTTTTCTTCTTTTTCTTTTCGGGATTCATATCCTGTCATTTCCTGCTGAGGCAGGAGAAAACTCGCTCTGCGATGAGGCATCCGTGATGGGATGATTACTCTGGTTGCGGGTCGCTTTCGCTGTCCTTACCAGACTGTTTTAAACTGTCGAGACTTGCCTGTTCTCGAACTGAAACCCCAATCAAACGCTTGATGTCATTACTGTCAATGGCCTCTTGTTCTACGAGTGCTTTTGCCAGCAGATCAAGTTTCTCCCTGTTTTCTGTTAATATTTTTTCGGCCCGTTCTTCAGCAGCGTTCATGAATCGCTGCATTTCCTGGTCAATGACGTGTGCCGTTTCTTCACTGCATTCGCCTTGAGATTTCATGTCTTTCCCCAGGAACGGGTTTTCATCGGAGTGGCGGAATGCCACAGGTCCGATCACATCACTCATGCCCCACTGTCCCACCATTTTTCGTGTGATCTGTGTGGCACGTTTAATATCATCTGCAGCACCGGCGGTATGTTCACCAAACACAATGCCTTCTGCAGCGCGTCCGCCTAACATGAACGCTAACTGGGAGTGAAGCTGTTTCTCTCCCATGTTGTACCGCTCTTCATCGGGAAGAAGCTGAGTCACACCCAGCGCTCTGCCACGAGGAATCACGGTCACTTTGTGGACCGGATCAATTTCCGGGAGTAACCAGGCCAGCAAGGCATGACCGGCTTCGTGATAGGCTGTCATTTCCCTTTCTTTTACACTCAGGATCTCTTCGCGAGGCGGCCCCATCAGGACACGATCCCGGGCGTTATCAAAGTCTTCATTGTCGACCTGATCTTTGTTGAAACGGGTGGCTGACAAGGCAGCTTCATTCACGAGATTCTTCAGATCGGCGCCCGAGAATCCAATGGTTCCCGCAGCAATTTTCTGTAAATCCACATCATCTGAAAGCGGGATCTTACGTGAGTGAACTTTTAATATCGCGGCTCGTCCCTCTTTGGTGGGGTCCACGGTAATATGTCTGTCGAAGCGACCAGGACGCAGTAATGCCGGGTCCAGTACATCGGGACGGTTGGTGGCAGCGATGATGATTACAGCTTCGTTCTGCTGGAAGCCATCCATTTCGCTTAACATCTGGTTGAGAGTCTGTTCCCGTTCATCATGGCCTCCCCCCAGGCCGGCGCCTCGAATCCGTCCCACGGCATCAATTTCGTCCACGAAGATGATACAGGGGGCGTTTTCTTTTGCGGTGCGAAACAGATCGCGGACGCGGCTGGCCCCCACGCCGACAAACATCTGAATGAATTCAGAGCCGTTGATGGAGTAAAAGGGAACACCTGCTTCCCCTGCCGTGGCGCGGGCCAGCAGGGTTTTTCCGGTACCCGGAGAACCCATCAGCAGGACACCTTTGGGAATCTGGGCTCCCAGACGCTGAAACTTCGCGGGAGTCTTTAAAAATTCCACGACTTCCTGCAACTCCGATTTGGCCTGTTCCATGGCGGCGACATCATCGAAGGTGGTTTGTTCTTCAGAGGGTCGAAACCGCTTTGCCGGGCTTTTGGTGAAATTTCCCAGCATGCCGGACCCCATGGGATCTGCTGATCGTTTCAACATGAACCAGAAAAAGCCAATGATCAACAGGGGACCGATCAACCAGGGCAGGATGTAGGCGCCGATGCCCACATTGGTACTTTCAGCCTTGAAAGTGACTGCCTGCTTTTCCAGTTCGGGAATCAGGTTCCGGTCTTCAACCGGATGAGAAGGCAGAACGGTATTAAATTCTTCGGCCAGCTTTTCTTCTTTTTTCTCTTTATCGGGATTCTCAGGGCGGGTTTTCCATTTTCCAGTCAGGATATCGCCATGAAATTCAACAGAATCCACATTTCCCCGTTTGAGTTCAGACACAAAGAAACTGTAATCCACCTTGGAGCCAGTATTTTCCGGCGAGGATTTCATCATCATCAGACTGCCAATCACCAGGATGAGCAGGATAATCAGCCAGGGACCGGTGGAGGGGGCATTCTGTGTTTCTTTGCCTGGTTGCTTCTGTGGGGCTTTACCTTTGGGAGGATTTGTCTGGGGGTTCTCCGGAGGAGAGGCCATATGGATGTTCCGTTCGTTTACTGAGATCTAATTCTGTTTGCTGATAACTGCGTGACTCATCTTGTGGCATTCGCGTCGGATCAGCCATCTTAGCGGAATTTTGATTGCGATATTACAGGTGACAGATGTTTCTTTCTGAATTTCAGTAACATGTTGCTGATTCTATGGGAAAATCTGTGTGACAGGCAATGCTGGCAGGCCAGTTTTTAGAAAGGATCAGGTAAGCAATTTATAAATTAAGTGCTTCATAATTGGGACCTTATTGCATCAGGTCCCGCCCTGGTGTCAATCCTTAATGCCGTAACGCACGATACACCAGAGTGCCTTCACGCCATCTCGCCAGCCTATTTTCTTGCCCTGATCGTAGGTACGACCATCGTAGCTGATTGACATTTCAAAGATACGGCACTGGCGACGGGCCACCTTGGCTGTGAGTTCCGGTTCGATGCCGAATCGATTCTGGCACAGTCCCGGTGCAATCTCTTTGATGACCTCTTTCTTGAAGAGTTTATAGCAGGTTTCCATATCTGTCAGATTCAGATTGGTAAAGCAGTTGGAAAGTGTGGTCAGAAATTTATTTCCCAGAAAGTGCCAGTAATATAGGACCCGATGCGGCTGATCTCCCAGGAAGCGACTGCCATAAACAACGTCGGCTTTACCTTCAATAATAGGCTGTAAGAGACGAGGATATTCAGAGGGATCATACTCAAGGTCAGCGTCCTGAATCAGCATGACGTCGCCTTCCGCTTCCAGGAAACCTGTTCTGACGGCGGCGCCTTTCCCCTGGT
This sequence comes from uncultured Gimesia sp., assembly GCF_963972345.1. NCBI lineage: Bacteria > Pseudomonadati > Planctomycetota > Planctomycetia > Planctomycetales > Planctomycetaceae > Gimesia > uncultured Gimesia sp. The sequence goes on from NZ_CAXAVM010000003.1 coordinate 15,862, forward strand.
TCTGCTCGTGGAAGATCACGCGAACCCGGTTTTGCGGATCATTTTCCGCCTGCATCTGCTCTTCCAGTTTTTTCAGAATCTCCCGCGTTCCATCGGTACTGCCATCATCCACCAGTACCAGTTCTTTTCGTATGGGTACTGCTTTCACCTGATTGATCAGATTTTCGACGGTTTTCTGCTCGTTGAAAATGGGTATCACCACTGACAGCAGGAAATCACCGGGGATGGGGTAGAAACCGAGCTGGCGGCAGCCTGCTTCGCCCAGCGATGACTTGAGTGAATTATACCATTCTTGGGTGTAGGGATATCCGTGTTCATCCGCTTGAGGAACTGAGGTCATAGAGAAGTGATCCATGGGTATCTTTAAATATGAAAACAATATTGAATCAGAAAATCACAGGATGCAATTATTTAGTTGAATCGAATTGTATCCGCTGGAGCATGAGTTTGATACTCGCGCCCGAGTATGGCTCCTGCTTCCTGATGAAACAGGTTATTCTGTATTATAAGTCGTAAATAGTAACTGCAAGAGGAGTTTCTGTTTCCTTTTTGCTTTCATTACTGGCGAAGTAGAACAAACCGGTTTACATTATCCATACTGTCAGAATGATTCTCCGTGTCGTATCTCTTATTCCGATAATGATGATTTACCCAACGATTGATTTCGAAATATTTAAGGCGCGCTCATGAAATCCACAACAGTTCTGTTCACTGATGTGAGTTCTCAAACCTGGATCGAAGAAACCCTGATCAATGCCGAAACGCACCCTGATTTTTCCGGGGAACCGGGCTGGTTCATACAAAAGCAGCAACTGCATGGGGGCCTTTCCGAGGGGGTTGACCTGATCACGGTAAATAATGGAGAACTAACACTTTCGATTCTACCGACCAGGGGCATGGGGATCTGGAAAGGAGACTTTCAGGGAACGCCTCTCGGATGGCAATCACCGGTTAAAACGCCTGTGAACCCGGCATATATCAATCTTTCCGAGCGGGGAGGTCTGGGCTGGCTCAGTGGCTTCAACGAACTGATCTGCCGTTGTGGTCTGATTTCCAATGGTCCACCCGGCAAGGATCCTGCTGGGAATCCGCTGGAATCAGAATTAACCCTGCATGGTCGGATAGCCAATACTCCCGCCCATCAGGTGAGCGTAACGCTTGATCCTGCTGATGAGGGCTGGATTAGAATTTCCGGGCAAGTCTCAGAAGGGATGTTGTTTGGGAGCCAGTTGCTGCTGGAATCGACTCTCGAAACGCAACTCGGGTCAAATACATTTCGAATTCGTGACCGCGTTTCGAATCCCGGAGCGGACAGTGTGGAGTCTGAGCTCTTATATCATATTAACGTGGGCTCCCCTTTCCTCGAAGAAGGGTCACAATTTTCAATGCCCTTTGCCGAAATGGCTCCCCGGGACCCTCGTGCCGAGGAAGGTGTGAACGAATTCGAAACTTTTCTGGGCCCTACAGAAGGCTATGCAGAACAAGCCTATTATTTTGATCCCGCCGCAGATGAGAATGGTTTTACACCCGCTTTGCTGACCAATAAAGCGGGCAGAAAAGGGTTTCTGGTGAACTTCAGAAAAGCAAACCTCCCCTGCTTCACTCTCTGGAAGAATACGCAGCCTGTGGGGAGTGGGTATGTGTCCGGGTTGGAACCAGGGGTTAATTTCCCGAATTTCCGTGCTGCTGAACGAGAAAAAGGTCGGCTGAAGAGCCTTGCGCCAGGGGAAAGCTACGAGACCGAGTTTGAGGTTTCCATTTTGAATAATTCGGATTTGGTTGATGCCATGCGACAGAAAATCACGAAACTAACTGAACAGGCCCCCTCCGTGATTCACGCCACACCTCATCCGCGGTTTTCCTGAAGCTGAAACGGTGGCATTCTGTGTCAGCGAATCAGAACGGTCGGAGAGAATCAGAATCGATGAAAAAATAGAAGAAATCAGCGATTTCATCACATTCTGCCGTCTATAAGGCTGGAATTAAATCAATTGGTTCTGATATATTTGCTGGACTGATCTCCTGGGTGATTTGATCAATGCGTTGGGTATTGACCACCAAGTGAGACGATTGGTTTTGGAGAAGTTAATATTCACTGGATGGTTGCGGGAGATTCTCTGATCTCTTCGCTTTTTTTTTCGATTGTCAGTTCACGGTCATTGGCAAGTTAACGGAAATTCTGACGCCCCTTCAGGTGTTTTAGAGTCGTTAACGAAGAGACGTCAATGTAACACTGGGACGGCTGATCCAAAGGATTTCAGATCCCCGGTCCCCTGGCATCAAAATGAGACTGACTTTCCTGCAGGAATATGATTTCGAAATTTTAAGTGTAGTTGGACTTTATTTAGTATGGTTGATCGTAATTTAATTCGAGAGTTTAGTATTTCCGATGAAGACCTGGATGCCGCGTTCGCCGAGGTCATGCCGGAAGTTGATGCCGATGCAGAGGGTGAAGAAAACGACTGGGTACTGGATGACGTATATGCTTCCGTCTCCTGTGCCTATGATGTCAATCAGATTATTGACGGTGTGATTCTGAGTGTGGACGGAGAAGAGGTTCTCGTCGACATCGGATTCAAGAGCGAAGGTGTGGTACACATCGACGAGTGGTCTGAGGAAGAAGAAGCTCCCAAAGCCGGCGACAAGGTTCAGGTGCTGCTCGAAGAAGTTGAAGACGAATTCGGCCTGACCATGCTCTCCAAGCGCAAAGCAGACCGGATTCGCGAATGGGAAAAAGTCATCGCGACTCACGCCGAAGGCGATGTGGTTTCCGGGACTGTGGTTCGCAAAATCAAAGGTGGCCTGCTGATCAATATCGGCGTGAATGTCTTCCTGCCAGCCAGTCAGGTCGATATCCGTCGTCCTTCAGATATCGCCAACTACATTGGTCGTACCATTGAGTGCGTGATTCTGAAAATTGATGAAGCCCGCCGAAACATCGTTGTTTCACGTCGTAAACTCATTGAAGAAAAACGCGAAAAACTCAAACAGGACTTGCTCAGCAAAATCGAAGAAGGTCAGATCGTCAAGGGGATTGTCAAAAACATCGCCGATTTCGGTGCCTTCGTCGACTTGGGCGGCATCGACGGTCTGTTGCACATTACCGACATGAGCTGGGGACGGATTAATCACCCCACAGAGATCGTCAAAATTGATGATGAAATTGAAGTCATGATCCTGAGTGTCGATCGCGATAAAGAAAAGATCGCGCTGGGCCTGAAGCAGAAATCACCCAGCCCCTGGGAACTGGTCGAATCCAAGTACCCGGTTGGTACCAAGGTTATCGGTCACGTTGTCAACGTGATGTCCTATGGTGCCTTCGTGAAACTGGAAGACGGTATTGAAGGTCTGGTTCACATCAGTGAAATGTCCTGGACCAAGCGGATCAATCATCCCAGTGAACTGGTCAACATCGGCGACGAAGTCGAAGTTGTTGTTCTGGGTGTCAACAAAGACAAGCAGGAAATCTCCCTGGGTATGAAACAGACTCAGTCCAATCCATGGGACGAAGTCACCAAGAAATACCCGGAAGGAGCCCAGGTCAAAGGAACTGTTCGCAATCTGACCAACTACGGTGCCTTCATCGAACTGGAAGAAGGCGTCGACGGCCTGTTGCACGTCAGCGATATGTCCTGGACACGTAAGATTTCTCACGCCAGTGAAGTCATGAAGAAAGGCGACGAAATCGAGTGCCTGGTGATTTCTGTTGACGAAGAACGCAAGCGTATTGCTCTGGGCCTGAAGCAACTGGCTTCCGACCCATGGGAAACCGATATTCCTCAGAAATATCAACCAGGGGCGATTGTTCAAGGTATTGTCACCAAAATCACCAACTTCGGAGTGTTCGTCGAACTGGAAGAAGAACTGGAAGGCCTGCTGCACATTTCAGAGCTGGCAGATCATAAGGTTGAAAATCCAGAAGACATCGTCAAAGTTGGCGAAGCCCTCGATGTGAAAATTCTGCGTGTTGATACCGACGATCGCAAGATTGGTTTGAGTCGTAAACTGGAAGAACCCATCGAAGAAGAATCTGCTTCTGGCGAAGGTGGAGAAGCAGGAACTGCAGCTGCACCTCGTAAAGAACTGATGGGCGGAACCGGTGGTGATGCTCCTCTGTTTACCATGCCTTCCGAAAGCAGCGAAGCACCCGCTGAAGAATCTGTTGTTGAAGAAACTCCGGCCGAAGAAGATGCTGCGGTCGAAGAAGAAGCAGCGATTGAAGAAGAAGCAGAAGAGAAAACTGAGTAATTCTCTTTCACAGATTTCAGCATGAAAATCGAAAGCGACGGTCTATGCAGGCCGTCGCTTTTTTGCTGCGCGCTCAAGTAGCATCGCAGCCGTCAGTAAACGGCTAAGAGCGAGTGTAGCCGCTGTCAGGAAATGGATCGACGCATTTTTATGCAACGCCCGGGCCCTGAGTTTGTTCCAAACTCCTGTAACAGCGGCATTTTAGCAGCACCAACCTGCCTGATCCGCATAACCGTTACTGTTTCTGCAGTTTCTGATTTTCGCATCTCGCTTTTCCAGACAGGATTCAGGAATCGGCCAAATGTTGCCGATAAGAAACTTACGGGTTGCAGGTCTTTCTACCCTGCGATCGGTTATTGAATCATCGTGTCGAGAGGAAACGAGTTCCCGCGAACGGTTGCAAATCTAATGGAAGCCAGGGAAATGAACGGCTTACCATTTGTCAACAACAAATAGATAACAGGTTTTCCATGCAGAAAACTGCTCGACGGCGTTCCTCTTCAGCCGTACAGAATCCATTAGAAACATATCTCAAAGAAATCAACGAAACCGCCCTGCTCTCTGCAGAAGAAGAGAGAGAGTTGTCGAATCGCATTGAACATGGGGATAAAGAAGCCCGTGATCGCATGGTGCGTGCCAACCTGCGACTGGTTGTGAATATCGCCCGTGCTTATTCAGGTAAAGGCCTGCCGCTGCAGGACCTGATTGAAGAAGGCAACCTGGGTCTGCTGAGAGCGGTGGAAGGCTTCGATCCCGAGATGGGAACCCGCTTCAGTACGTATGCCAGTTACTGGATCAAGCAGTCCATCAAACGGGCGCTGGTGAATTCTGCCAAGACCATTCGTATTCCGGCCTATATGGTTGAACTGCTTACGAAGTGGCGGCGTGCAACAGCACAGTTGCAGGATACACTGGACCGGACACCGACGACTGAGGAAGTCGCGCGTGAACTGGATCTGCCACCGAAAAAACTGAAGATCGTGAAGAAAGCGATTCAGCTTTACAACTCTTCCCCTCAATCAGAACAGCATGATGCCGGCTGGTCCCTGGGAGAAATGATCCCCGATGACCGTCTGAAAGGTCCGGATGATGAATTGGTTGAGAATGACAATCTGAAACATGTCTTTCGTCTGCTCAAGGAAATTCCGGAACGCGAAGCTAATATTTTGCGGATGCGGTTTGGTCTGGATGGCGATGAACCCAAGACGCTTAAGGAAATCGGGCAGGCTTTAGGACTCACCCGGGAACGCGTCAGGCAGATTGAGAGTGAAGCTTTGAAAAAGCTGGCCAAGGAAATTACGGGAGAGTAGCCAGTGATTCCAGATAAATGAACTTGCAAAGAGACCAGTTATTGACTGGTCTTTTTTGCATTAATGGGGACGACTTGAGAATCGTAAATCGTCCTTTTGGCTTTCTGATCGAGACTGCGATACACGTTTGCCAGTTGAATCATCAGTGGTTCCAGTTGATCGTAATACTCATCCTGATTGGCGAACGAGTCTTTGCGCTGTTTCAATTCCAGAATTTTGATTTCCAGTTCATCCCTGAGCAGCTTCTGTTCGCCGGAAACAAGAGTCAAACGCTGAGTGGTAGACAGGATGAATTGATGTGCGCGATGACCGTCCGGCAGAGTTGCGGCAGTCGTGCCTGATCCGACTGTGAGATGTAAACCCTGAAATTGATCTCCCCGTGTACCCTGCTGGTCCGCGTTGTCATCCAGCAGAGCATGTTCTGTCGCCAGCTCCCCTTTTTCCAGGTAGTATTCAGCAGTCTGTCGACTGGCAGCCAGATAAGCTTCCAGAAGTGAAATCTGGCCGTCGTGATCCAGGTCAGACTGTTTGTCGCCGGCAGCTGCGGAAAGGAAATTTCCGAAGTGGGAGAAGTAAAATTCGTGTCCTGTTTTGGTCGCGGTGATCACTACACGGTTTTTGGCAGAGAGCGATTCCAGGAACGGGGCACTCGACGAAAAACAATTGATTACTGCCAGTGGATGTTGAATGGAATCACAGGTATTACGGAGCGCTTCGGCAGTAAGATCCGGGCCGCGCAGATTAAAGCGTGCGGTCTTACCATCAAAGGTTCCATGTCCAAGCAAAATAAGCCAGGTTGCTGTATAGTCTGTCTGCTGATTGAGCTCATGTAATACCAGTTCCAGATCACTATGGCGGGCATCAAGACTGTCACCGATCAATGTAGCAGCAGCCTGTTTGTCAGCTGCCAGCTGCAGCCAGCGCTCAGCCCAGTCTGCAAACTGCTGGCCGTATTCCGATGTCCCTTCCGCTCCCATCACAATGATAATTCGTTCGGTCTTCTCACCTGTTCCGCGTGAGTCTGCCAAAGTTCTCTGGCAGATCAGCAGCAGGCTGAGGCAGAAAAATCCCCTCAAAAATCGAAATGGCTTTTCAAAAGGCATCAGGGTAATCCTTTCCAGCGTCGTAATGACCATTCACCAAACAGACACCCCAGGACGAGCAGCAGTACCCAGGGGTGATGCCAGAGTGGAGAGATTGATTCTTCGGTAACCGGAATCTCGCGTTGATCGAGAGAACGAACAAATCGTGAGAGTTGAGTAGCAGGAATGACTTCTCCCTTTGATGCGGTTGCCAGTTGTTTTAACAAGGAGAGATCCGGATTCACAGATCGGAATTCCACTACTTCAGGTGCATGCACCCAGCCACCGGCTGTCGTGCTTGTTTTTGAGTCAGGTGTGGTGACACGGGCTGAAATGGAATATCCGCCTGGGAGATCGGTCAGATATACAGACTGGTATACTCCGGGTTGATCAGCCACGGGTTCCGCATTCAGCTTGAGTGTCTCTTTCTCGGGTGTTGTGATTTCCAGTTCGACCTGATAATCACTTCGTTTCTGAAATTTCTCATCGCGGACGTGAACTTGAATGCGGGTTCCAGCTGAACCGGCTGCGTTTTCTTCAATCTGCAGATTTACGGGTTCCAGTGCGTCGGTTGTCATCCACCTTAATAATTGTCGCCAGGCCTTGTTCAATTGCGGATCGGTTGAGTCTTCTTTCAATCGCCAGCGCCATAAGTCGCCAATCATGATAGCCGAGACGCGGCCCAGGCCGTAGCGCTGACTGGCGATAGCGGGCTGCTGGAGTTGTTGTGCGCCTTTGAGCTGCGCAGTCAAAATCGCACCGGGTTTGGTGGAATCCACATGATTGACCGTTTTAAACGCAGGCATTTCTGCGAGCCGCTTGTGTTCATCCTGTTCATTTTTATGATGGCGCATCCAGGGCTGCAGCCAGCCATCACGGGTCAGGTCAAACTGGTAGTCGCTCTCGATGGTCGGATCAGTTTGCTGTGAGAAATAAACTGGCAGTAATTGTTTCAGGTCGGTTTTGTCGTAGCCGCCCTGCTGAAATGATTCCTGGCCTCCCAGCATGACCAGACCGCCCCCGCGTTCAGAGACAAAACGGGTGATCAATTCTATCTGATCATGGGTAAAGAAAGCCGCTTCCAGATCATCAATGATCAGCGTTTCATATTGAAACAATTCTGCTTCTGTTTTAGGAAATCCATCTCTCAATTCCTCTGGTGACTGGGTATTGATGCGTACGAAGACGGGCTGATCATATCGCTCCAGGTCTGCTTCATTCTGCTGGTCGAATCCCCGGTAGAGTGCATTGCCTTCTTCGCCATCGCGGCTGCGAAAGTCGAACTTGGCCTCTTTTTTTGCGATCCGGATCAATCCGACCAGCTGAATATATTCATCCTCTTCAACTGCGCGACGCAGAAACTTGAATTCCCAGTTGGGGCGTCCTGAGACATACAGCACCCGATGAGCGGTTTTCCCACGATCAAGTTTGAGTGTGCGTTGATTGTTGGCCAGCGTCAGTTCCTGATTTGTATTCGAAATCAATCTGGTTTTGATCTGGTAAAAGGCAATTCCCGGCTGGTCTGGCCGAACCTGAAACCGGACTTGTAACCGTTGATCGGGAGTATCTATTTTACGCGTGACTGATTCTACGACCTTGCCTGTCGGGTCCAGGAGTTGTGTTTCCACCTGGCAATGCTGACATTCTACTGCCGCAAGCTCAGCCAGAATGCGGAGAGGCGCATCTTCAAATGGCGAATAACTGACCGAAGTGTTTGTGATCGCCAGATCGGTGGAAAGGGTTTGACTGCCGACGGGAACCGGATAGACGGGCACGCCAGGTTGCAGCTGACTGATATCCTCTGCTGAGATTCCGTCGGTCATCAGGATGATTCCTGCTAAAGGCAGCTTCTCATAACGCTGATTCAACTCATTAATGCTGGAGATGAGGTGACTCTGTTTACCGGTAAAGGTCAGATGTTGTAAGTCCGATTTGGCGTGGGCATGTGAATCTACGGAGTACTGTCGTACGGAGAAGTTCTGTTCGAGATCAATCAACCATTGAGGGCGTGAAGAAGACTCATTCTTATCTTCTCCTGTGAGCAGTTGCTGGACCTGCTGCAGGCGTGTTTGCCCCGTGGCGGAATCTTTGATCTGCAGGCTGGCGCTGTCGTCCACCAGCACGGCAAACAGATTTGTGCCAGGTTGAATACGCGTGCCACTCCATAATGGTTCCGTCAAGGCGACCGAGAGGATCGCAATTGCGGAGAGTTTCAGGCAGAAAGCGGCTGCCGACAAAGACTGTTTTAATGTCAGGGAACGATAGGCGTAGACTAATAAAAGCAGACTTCCCGCAATGACGACCAGGGAGCAGGCAATCCATCCCGGAGCACCAAATTGTAATTGTGCCAGTTGCATCATTTTCCGTTTCCTAGTTCTTCATAGTAACGACGGACCAGGTCTGAGTATTTTTCCGGAACCGGATCGCGGTCAATCGGTGCCAGCGATGTTTCCTCGCCTCGTTTACTGATTTCATTGGAGAGAATGTTTTGAAGTTCAACCAGCGGTTCCAGGATTTGTGCATTGACCAGGTCTCCCTGAGGTGCTTTGGAATGACGTTTAAAATCCGCACGCATGCTCTGGGCACGTTCACGGATTTGAGCGACTTTGCTGCGTAACTCCGGATCTCCCACCATTTCTTCGACGTCCCGCATCCGATCTGACCATTCCCGGAACTGATTTCCAGTGAGTGGTCCCGAAGCAGAACTGCCCGGCCCCCCCTGGCCTCCTGCAGAACCGGTATGCCCTGAACCTGGGGAACCCTTCAACGATTTGGGAGCCAGAGATGGGGGAGATGGTTTTGAGTTGTTTTTCTGATCAGTCTGTCCGGACCCGGATCCAGACTGGGCCGATGCCAGTTGGACGGACGATTTGCCCTGTCCTTTTCCCTGTCCAGGTGATGAACCGGGAGAACCGGGGCTTCCGGGCTGATCAGCTTTTGGGCTTGAAGAGGGGGATGGGCCCGATGGTTTCTGACCTGGTTGATTTTTTCCGGAAGCAGTTTTTCCTCCGGGTTGTTGACCGGATTGTTGTTGGTTCTCCTGTTTCTGAGCATTTTCTCCAGGCCGGGGTGGATTTGGATTTCCCGATGGACCAGGTTTTGTCAGGTTTGTGTTCGCTGCCAGGCTAGTTTCCTGTTTGAGTTCTGATGTCAGCGATTTGAGTTCCTGACGGGCTTTTTTCAGTGCATCCAGGTCATTCCCCAGAACACTCTCAGCCGCCATTTGAATGCCCTGCTTCATCGTATCGATTCCGGCTGCTGCCCGTTGCTCGGCTTCCTGAGCGCGACGGTGATCGCCTTCATTCAGAAAATCGGCCGCATTCTTTAAAGCGTCTTCTGGTCGAAACGGGCGGGTTTTGCGAATCGCATCATACAGGTGTTTGGAAAGTAGTGGTTCGGATTTCTCAGATTCCTGTACGACCTGTTTCATCTGTTCCATCAGATTTTTTAAACGGCCTTCCTGGTCCTGCAACTGGTTTGCCAGTTCCTGTTGCCCCTGGTTTCTACGGAGTGAGCGTCGTTCCTGTGATTGCGCCTGCTGTTCCTGTTTATCCCATTGTTGGCGGATCTGCTTCTGCTTTTCGTCGAGCTGCTCTGCCTGCTGCTTTAATCCCCGCATCGTTTCGGCGAACTGATTGGCGGTTTTTTTACGGAAATCATTTTTAAGCTGATCCAACTGCTGTTGGGCCCGGGTTCCGGAATTCAGAGCTCGGGAGATTTGTCCTTCTTTGAGGGACTCTGAACTTTGCTGGAGGTGATTTCGTGTCTGTTCCAGTTCACGTCGGGATTTCGTCGAAGAGGGTTGTTTCGACTGATCCATCCGCTGGGCGACTTCGTCAGCTTTCCGTAACAACTCTCGTTGTCGTTCCCTTAAACGTTTCAGTTGACGTTCTATCTCTTCGCGTTCCTGATCGGTTTTGGCAAATCGCTGTTTGTCGTCCAGCGCTTTGAGTTGTTCATTCAAGTCCTGCTGGCGTTGTGCAAGTTCTCTGAGACGATTCAGGATCTGCAGGGATTCTCGATCAGGCTGCGCTGCCTGGGGGGCAGATGCCTGATTTTCTGTTTCGTAACGCTGCTGGTTATTGGTCAGTTCGAGTTGCTGTAACTGATTCTGCGATCGACTGCTGCCTCCCCCTTTACTGCCTCCACCGTTTTTATTTTGCGAAACGCGATGCTCACGCGCGCGGAGTTTGAGCAGGAGCTGGTAACTGGCCTGTTCCGTGGCCAGTGCGTTCGTTAAGGGGTCGACAGTGTCTGCTTCCCGTGCTGAATCAAGAAACGCAACCGTTTCCTGCATTTTTGTTGTGATCGATTCCATGATCGTCTTTGATTTCTGTGCTTTCACTTTGGCAGCCAGCTCAAGAGTGGCCTTTACGAGGGCCAGTTGGGCCTGCTTAAGTGTGCTGACATTAGCTTGAAATTCAGGCGAGACAGTCGTTTTGATTTCCTGTCGAATGATCTTCCAGGTGGCATTAATAATCTGTTTCTGCTGCTCTGCCAGTTTTTCTGCCTGTTGTGCATTGCCTCCGCTCTTTCCGCTTTTTGCCCCACCGCTGGGAGACTGTCCCTGTCGAAAGATTTCTTCGAAGTGACGAACTTCCATGAAAAACATGTCACTTGAGACCCGACGGGGCCTGCCATCCGCGGAGACATCTTCGGCAAACAGGAAATAGGAAATCAGAGTGTCAGGTTGCACCTGTAACTGTTCCAGCGACAATAAATGCTCCGCTGCAAAATCCAGATCTCTCTGTTTAGAATTTCTGAGCTTTACAGTATGGGCACGCTGGCCGGGGATGGAATATACGAATCCCACCTGCAGGAGACCATAATCGTCCACGACCGTTCCCTGGACGAGCGCTTCTTCAAGTGGAGAGACACGCGTGTCTCGACCTGGAAACGTGATTTTGATCTCCGGTGGCAGGTTGGGAATTACTGCCAGGTCAACCAAGGGAGGCGTCCGGTTTTCTCGCAGCTCAGTGTCGATTACCTTCAGGTTCCAGGTCTGGTTCGATTCCGCTTTCAAAGTGAGTCGAGCAGACAGACCATCTGAAGCAACAATCATTGGCAGCGGTGATTGTCCATTTTCTTCCAGGGTAGCGGTTGATACCGGTTTATTGAATTGAGCCTCAAGTTCAATTTTTGAGCCGACAATCGCGCTGATGGTCAGGCTGTCTTCCACTTTTTGTACTGGCTGACCCGTGTAGTCAGGGGGAGTGATTTCTGAATTCAGCTGGACCAGTTCCGGCAGAGTATAAACTTCGACGCGAAACTCATCAGACTTCCAGCCTGCTGTCTGAACCTGATATGACAATGCATCCGTTACAGCAGGCAGGCGCGCGGCGAACACGGGGTCATCCAGCTGTTTGGTCAGTGGCAGATGTTTGATTTCTCCCGCTGCTGTTTTAACAACCAGTTCGGCGGCATCGGGTGTCTTGCCCTTGAAACGTGCAGTGATCAGTAACGGGTGATGTTTCTCAACTTCAGTGGATCCGGGTTTGATTTCGACATCAGGGGCAACTTCTGTTATGCCAACTGAAGTCGCCGGATTTTTTACCACGGGGGCTGCTTTTAAATACGACCAGCAACTCAGAGCACAGAGGAGCCAGGCTGCAAAGCAGAACAGATGGGTGGTACTCTGCAGGATCAGCCTGCGATTTGGGATGAGCTGCCTCCAGTCATGTTGTCTGCCATGTGTCAGCACCTGTAGAATCAGGCGGTTCTGCAGAAAAGAGGGGAGATTTTCCTGCATTGTTTTTTCCAGTTCGAGCGTGGCCAGCAGACTGGTATCCAGATCGGGATAGGCACGCTCAATCATCGTGGCGATGGCATGTCTGTCAGACGGTGAGAAACGGTTGCGGGGACGGTAAGCAAGAATTCCGATTGCAATCAGAATCGGTAACCCCAGGATACCAGCCATCAGGAAATACTGTTCCTGCCTTGAATCAAGAGGAGAGAGTACGAGCAGTGAAAGTAACGTCAGACCACAGGCAGCGATCCAGAGATAGGTCAATCGTCTCAGTTTCAGACTGGTCTGGTAGCGGACGATGATTTGATTGAGTTGTTGAACGAGATCGGACAGGCCCATACTTATGCCTTTCGTGTCGCTGAAGTTTTGTCGGCAAACCATTTTGCCAGCAGTGTTTCCAGGCCCAGTAGCGCGAGAGCCCCCAGAATCAACCAGCGCCAGAGCTGCTGTTTCTGTTCCAGTTCCTGAACCAGAGCCTGACGTTGCAGGTCGGCTGATTGTGTTTCATCGACTGTCGTTTCATCCGCCTGAATCAGTTTGACTCCCAGTGCTTCGAGCTGTTCCACAGGCAGTGGTGCGGTTTTACTTTCGTTAATATCCAGGTTGACGGCGAACTGATGTGCTGTGTCAGACGGATTTTCAGTAGTAATCTGGTACAGGCCCGGTTGGACCGTTTCTGTGAAATCCTGCTGGCCGGCAGCAAGTTGAATCTGGGGTCGAGAAGGAGTACTGACGTGAATTACTTGAACCGGTTCAGGTAATTTGACTTTCTGGCCGACTAAAAATTGAGTTCGTGATGCATTCAATTCCGTGTTGAGATTCAAAATCGCATTCATGATGGGCACAAATTTGGTGGAGAGTGCAAATTGACTTTCCTCTGGTGTCCAGCCAAAAGTGGAGACGATTAACTGTCCTGTCCCAACCGGAATACTGACGAGAGCAGGGTCTTTGTGATCAAACTGTGCGAGTACCTGGTGTGGCAGAGCTTCTGGCAGGGAGAGTTTCTGATAACTCCAGAACTTCAGGTTCGTGAAGTCCGAAAATTCTGGTGCCTGAAACATTTGAAACAATTTGTGTTCAAAATCAATATTGGTAAGCAAAGCATAACCGTGGACTTCAGCTGCCTTGATTTGGGCTTTTGCAGCGGAATCTTGAGCCAGCGATAGAAGGGAATTCAGTGATTCTGTAGAGGAATTTTTGTCCAAAGACAAAAGTGCAACGCCCCCCTGCTGCAGAAATTCGTCGACCTGTTGGATCTCATTTACCGACAGTTCTCGGCTGAGAATCATCAGGTCCATGTCTGCTGTGCCTGCCAGGAGCTGTGGTGCATCGTGACCGACCGTTAAAAATTCAATTTGTCGTTCCGGCGTGGAAGGGAAGGCACGTTTCACGAAGTAATCAGGAGTCTGAATCGAATTATCTGCAGGAATTCCATAATGGACGATCGTCCGGTTTTCTTTTCTACGCGGCTGAAAGTGAAGCGTATTGTCAAAGGGGTGATCATCACCACTCAGTTTGATCAGCGGTGTGGGGTGATCCGCTTCCAGAGCCGACAGACGCAGTACACGCGATTGCCCGCGCGGTACATATATCTGTTGGACGAATTCAGTCTCACCGGGACGCCATTCATAGGCAACAGTGAACTGTTCCTGCTGAGAGTCGGCGGCATTGAGAATCCGCACAGTAGGTTGAGAGTTTTCAAAAGCAAGTAATTGGAGTCCGGCATTACTGGTTTGGGGCGTCTGGAGGGAGTGCAGGCGTACGCGCAGTGATTCAGGCCAGGAATAATCTGCCAAGGAGGCGATCTGTGAACCTGCTTGAAAATCGGTGATCAGTTCAATCGTGCAGTTTTGAAGTGAGGTTCCTGTCGGATCCGAGATGGCCTGTTGTTGCAGCAGTGATGCCATTTCTGACAGCGCCTGTCCCAGGTCCGTTGCCTGCCAGCCTGGTGAAAGAGTCTGAAGTCGTTCGCGGTAATGTTCAATATCAGGGCGAGGGAAATCCTGCTGCGCTGACTGCAGAGGTTTGATCGGTTGCAGGCGGGAGTCAAAGGTATAAATCGAAATCTGATGTGTTGCATTTTTTTCGACCAACTGCTCTGCAGTCTGGATTGCCTGAGTCCAGAGAGAATCTCTGCGCATGCTGGAACTGGTATCAATCAGCAGAATCGTCTGTTTCAACGGTTCAGCGGTGGCCAGCACCAGTTCGGTATTCTTGAAAAATGGCCGCGCAAATGCTGTTACCAGCAGGATGACGGCCAGGGCGCGCAGTGAGAGCAGCAGCCAGTGTTCGATCTTATTTTTGCGATTGGTCTGGGGTGGTTTGTGTTCAAGAAAACGGAGGGAGCTGAAAAACAGCACTTTTTTGGGCTGGTGTCTGACCAGGTGCAGCAGGATCGGAAGCCCGACTGCGATGATTCCAGCTAAATAAAGGGGCGTTAAAAAACTCAACTGGTTACCTTCCCTTGTTGTTCGGTTTTCAGGCGGCGCGATCGGTCAGAAAATTGGAGAGCCCTACTTCGAGTGGCGTATCTGTTGTTAATTTGTGAAAATGCACACCCTGTTTGCGGCAGATTGCCTGGATGGACTCCTGGTGTGTCTGGAACTGCTGCAGGTAATCTGCCTGGGCTGATTTGGGGTTCAGTGAGATCCGTTCTCCTGTTTCCAGATCTTCAAAAATGGCTGCTTCCTGAAAATTCAGGTGAACCTCCGCTGGATCCAGAATCTGAAACAGAGCGACTTCATGCCCTTTCGCCCGTAAATATCCCAGCTGAGTGTCCAGCTCATCCACAGAGGTCATCAGGTCGGAGATCAACACGACCAGACCCCGTTTTTTGATCGTTTCCACTGCATGTTTCAGAGGAGAGACCAGATTGGTATGGGAGCCTTGCGGAGGGCGTTCCAGTTCGATGAGAATGCGTCTGAGCTGTCCTCTGGTAAATCGTGCAGGTACGATGGAATCGACGTGTTCATGGAAGATGATTAAGCCACTGGCATCGCGTTGTGTCGATAGAAAATAGGCGAACGTGGCCACCAGGGTTTTCGCATAATCCGCTTTGGAATAACCCAGGCTGTCGAACTGCATGGACGAGCTTAAATCAAGCAGCATGTGGCAGCAGAGATTGGTTTCTTCTTCAAACCGTTTGATAAAGTGCTGGTTGGAGCGGGCCGCCAGTTTCCAGTCAATGTGGCGTGGGTCATCGCCGGGCGTGTATTGCCGGTATTCTGTGAATTCGACGGAAAACCCATGATACGGGCTGCGATGCAGGCCTTTCCAGGTGCCTTCTACGACTGATTTGGCCCGCAACTCCAGCGACTTTATTCGCATCAGGCAGGCCGGGTCAATCCGTTGTGAGATCAGTTTCTGACTCTGGCTGGTTTGAGATGTCTGTTTGAGAGGAAGACTGCTCATGCTTCGACGGGCCTTTTCACTGTTTCAATCAGTTGTTGTACGACCGAGTCGACCGTGATGCCCTCGGCTTCTGCACGGTAGTTGATCAGGATACGATGACGGAGTACCGGTGCCAGTAAAGCGTGGATATCTTCAAGGATGACATGCACGCGTCCCCGGAGTACTGCCCGGGCTTTGGCGCCCAGGATCAGGCTTTGAGCGGCACGCAGTCCGGCTCCCCAGTTGACCCACTCATTGATGAAACCAGGCGTCGTTTCCTGCCGGGGCCGTGATGCGGCGCAGAGTTGAACTGCATAACGCACGAGTTCTTCTGCGACGGGAACCTCGCGGACAAACTGGTGGAACTGCTGGATGTCGCTGCCGGTAAACAGTGGCTGGATCGGCTCGGCATTGCGGGCGGTCGTCTGTGTCACCACGGCGACTTCGTCATCTTCCGAAAGATAATCAATCACAAGATTGAACATGAAGCGATCCAGCTGCGCTTCAGGCAGCGGATAGGTGCCTTCCATTTCAATCGGGTTTTGAGTCGCCAGCACGAAAAACGGTTTATCCAGTTCATACTTGATCCCGGTGACCGTGACCTGTTTTTCCTGCATGGCTTCCAGCAGCGCGGCTTGCGTTTTGGGGGGCGTGCGGTTGATCTCATCGGCGAGCAGGATATTGGTGAAAACCGGACCTTTGACGAATTTCATGGCCCGCGTTTCCTGGGAATCCCCCGCGAGAATTTCTGTTCCCGTGATATCTGCAGGCATCAGGTCCGGGGTAAATTGAATCCGCTGTGACTTCAGTTTAAAGACTTGCGCCAGGGAATTCACCAGGAGTGTTTTCGCCAGGCCGGGAGCGCCGGTGATCAGACAGTGTCCGCCAGCAAACAACGCGATCAGGAGCTGATCAATAATTTCTTTCTGGCCGATGACAGCTTTTGAGATTTCCGCATGGATCTGCCGGCGGCTGTTTTGCAGAAGTTCGAAGATGCGTTCCTCTTCACTGCGACGATCGGGTGAGACAACTTTAAGGTTCACGTTTCTGCTCCTGATAAAAAAATACTAAAATATCATGGGCGCTGAATTCAGTGTGTCATGGCATAAAAAACAATATTGATTCCCAGTGGATAGGCTTTCTTTTCGGAAAACTCCTGGAAGTACCATTTATCTTCCCCTTCCCGCTCCCAGCCATCACCCAGATCGGTATTATGACAGACGACGACAATCAGCCGTCCTGCCTCGTCAAAAATCCCGCGGTAGTGGACTTCTTTGGCATCTTCGCGTTCCCAGGTGATCCCTTCGGAACGGCCCCACTGAGCAACCCCGATGCTGGGGACCTGTGGTTTTTCTTTCAGATCATAAACACAATGAAAAATGGGATGTTCCAGAGGAATGTCGACCAGTTCGCGTTCCGGGAAAACCCGCTTCATTTCCATCGCGAAGTTATCCCACTCTGCTTCTCCCCAGAAGTCATCCACCATCATGAACCCGCCGTTCATCAGGTAGCGTCGCAGGCAGGTGACTTCTTCTGCAGTGAATTCCAGAGAGCCGGGCTCGATCATGTAGATGAACGGGAAATCAAACAACTCTTTGTCAGTCAGTTCCAGAATGCGCCCTTCGGGATCAACTTTCATCGAGGTCAACTGCTGCAGGCGGTAAGAGAAGTTGAGGTCACTGTCCGGATAATCGGTGGCCCAGCGGCGCCAGCCCTGGTGAGAGTTAAAGCGGATTCTGACAAAGGTGAAGACATCGTGTCTGAATTGCGGGTCGTTTTTCCACTCGGGGACTCCGCCGCGGTCCGCGGGGATTCCCTTGCGATATTGTCCGATCGAGATCGTGACAACGATCAGTGATGCGCAGATGACTGCCAGCGAAATCAAAGCTATTTTCATGGCAGGCTCCTCCTGAGCCCTTTCAGTCCCTACATGAACCCGTGTAAGACTTTAAGGATTGTTTGCAGTTAATTCGAGTAGTAGCTGGTGTGCGGCCCTGAATCGAGGGGCCTGTTCGAGCGCGATGAGTGTGTGGCGTTTTGCTTTCTGTCTGTGAGTATCCTGGAGCAAACGGGCGAGCTGGTAATGAGTTTCTGCAGGGTTGTGTGGTTTTAATGCGAGAATCGCCTGATATGCGGCGACCGCTTCTAAGGGACGATTCAACTGAATACAGGCTGTTGCCAGGCGCTGTTGTGTATCCTGGTCTAATGGATTAATCGCGTGCGCATCCTGGCAGGCCTGATAGACGGACGCCCAGTTTTCCTGTCGTTCATACAGAATCGACAGACGCTGAAATACTCCCAGCGCATTGGGATTCCATTTCGCATGCTGTTCCAGAACTGATTGTTCCCGATCAAAGCGTTCCTGTTTCTGATAAAGTTCGGCCAGACGCAGGCAGGCGTTGTCTGCTCCGGTATATTGTGGATAAAGGTTGACTAGTTTTTTGAGAGTGGTTTCCAGTTCGGCGCTGCGGTTTTCTTCTTCCAGAATTCGGGAATAAGCCATCAGCCCCTGGAAATGCTGCGGGTGTTCGCGGATCCAGTCATCAAATCGTTTCGTGTCATCACTGGTTAACGCTGTTAGATCCTGTTCCGACCAGTCGACCGCAGAGGAGAAATTTTTCGCTTTTGCATTCAGGTAGGCAGCGAAATCCTGCTCCAGTTCTCCCAGAATTTTCGTACGACGTTCAATGGCGACATTCACCGGTATTCCGATTCGCAGGTCATTCAGGATGGACTGCATTGCGTCAAATCCGAATTCGTCGATCAGGTATCCTACGACCATAGATGACTGGTAATAGGCAAACTGTATGTGCAGGCTGCTTTTAGGATTCAGGAAGGCACTACTCAATTCACTGATGGGGGTCGTTTCCCCTTTGAGGATCATGTCCCGGTACTGAGGAATCATCGTTTCACCCCAGAGAGGGTTTTTCTGGCGTTCTTCATAGACGGAAAGCCCTTCACTGATCCAGCGGGGCATTTTATTTTTTGTCAGTTCCAGTGTGACCACATGACAGAATTCATGCCAGAGCACGGACTGCCAGTTGGTGGGGTGCTCCGCCTGGGAGGCCGGGCTGTTCGCGGTGATGACTTTTCCGAAGCAGACGCCCAGGTAACCCGATACCGCGGGCATACCGAATGTACGGACTGCGAAGTCGTCCGGGTTGGGAAATATTTCGACCGTGATTTTCTGATCCAGTTTCAGCCCATATTTTTCACACAGAACCTGTTTCGCTTCGTGCAGCAGTTTCAGGACTTCCTGGCCGTACACTTCGGCCTCACGGGCTTCCATCCGCACGATGAAGGTCTCGTCTTCCAGTGTTTTGAAGCTGGCCAGCTGGTCTTTCAGTTCCAGCAGATTGAATGTGGTTGTGTCGTATCCGTCCTGCTGATGAGCCAGCAGAGCGTGTTCCCAGCCACTCACTTCACGTCCCAGACGCAATTCATCCTGGGCCAGCTGAATGCGGGCGGGAATGAACTTTGCGTCTTTCTCAAGAGCCAGGCGCTGGTACGCGGCTCCTTCAGAAAAGCGATAGTGCTCGGAGAGTGCTTTACCGATCTGGTAATCCACCTGCGGGTTCTGGTCATGGTGACTGAGTGCCTGCCAGTAGTAAGCTGTTTCCGCATGAGGGTGGTACTCAAAATGCGCGATGACAGCCAGGCAGGACCAGGCCTCGGCCTGATGGGGATTGATATCGAGTACCCTCTCAAGGCGTTGTTTCGCCTCGGAGTACTGTTCCGAATGAATGCAGCGATAGATCTGTTCCAGATGAGCCGGAATATAATGGGGGTTGATGCTCAAGACCTCTGAAATGATTTTTTCAGAACGCTCGGGATTCCCTGTCTGCAGTGCTTTCGCCAGTCCAAACAGCAGATCGGGATCAGCGGGAATATGTTTCGTCGCTGTTTCGAACGTTTCCTGTGCCAGGACAAAATCACGTTTGGATAAAGCCAGATTACCACTGGCCAGGTAGGCGTCTTTATGGTCGGGATATTCTTTGATGGCGCGATCGTAAAAGGATTCCAGGACCAGCGCGGGGTCTGCTTTTTTCAGGAGGGAGGCCTGCCCTAACGCGACCAGGCTGCTGGCATCGGTGTAACGCCAGGCAGAGCGACTGGCCAGCTCATGAATGCTGTTGAGGAATTCGGCAGCTGCTGCATGCTCATTATTCAACTGGTAAATTTCATGTGCTTTGAGTCGAAGCGGCAGGCTCCAGGAGTAACGTTTGAGACCTGCGTCGATGGTCTGCTTCGCTTCTGCATACTGACCAACGGCCAGTTCGGCCTGGACTTTTAACAAAGGCCATTCCGAGCCATATGTTTTTTTTTGTATGGCAGCATCTGTTTTCTCGATGCAGGCCTGGTACTTACCGGAATTCAGAAGTGCTTCACAATCTTCCAGATCATTGGCGTAAAGAGATTGCTGGAAGGAGACGTAGAAACACAGAAAGGAGAACGAGGCGAGAGAAAGAGTGCGATTCACAAGTCGATTGTGAGCGAGCCGATTATGAAAAGCGGCTGAAGGTCTAAACCTGAACTGGAAACGTTGCACTCTTTGCATATGCGCCCTTCCCTGGGAAAGCCCAATACGCGAAGTCAATATCGCGGTCATTGAGATATCGTACTTCAGAGTCGGATCCAAAACGGCTTCGTATCCGAAACACCGAAGGAAGTTACTTCTGACTCAAGCAGCGCTGCAGGTTAATCATAAGTTGGAGAGCCAACGGAGAACGATATCTGATTTTTGCAAATTGTGCAATAAGAATTTTAGCGGGGAGGGATATTTGTCAGGTTTCGTATGTTATCGGGGCGTTCAGATGCATAAAAAAACAGGCAGCTCACTCTACTGTTTTGAAGTAAAGTGGCTGCCTGTTAGTGGATTTCAGTTCTGTGGCATTAGCTCACAGAAGCTGTTTCAGCAAATCAAACTGACTTTAGAATTCACCCAGAACCTGACCATCATTGATGATGGCGAGTTTCTGGTAAGTACCCATGGCAGCAGCACCTGCTGTTGAGTTGAAGTCAGCAGAGTTGATGTTCTCGCTGATGAATCGGACGGTACCATCACCCAGCAGGAAGTGGCATCCACCTACGTGCTGGCTGCTGAAACCACGATGAGGAGCAGAGCCGGTTGTTTTCTGATTGATGTTTGTCGCTTGAGAAACAACACCTGTGGCGTCTTGCTCCAAACCACCGACAGTGCTGGTAATGGTGCCAGTAGTAGTACCAGTTCCATTGACACGTCCACCAACCCAGATGGCGGAAGATGGCTGTGTAATTGTGCTGCCAGTCTGCTGGAAGGCACGTTCACCGACCAGAATCGTGTTAGATGTTCCGTCTGTGAAATCACGGAAACGAACACTGCTCCTGGGGAAGAAACTTCCCTTGTACTGGTAGGTATTAACAGGCGTGCCTGTCAGAGAAGCAATATGTCCTGAAACTGCAGGGTAGCTCAGAGCACCATAACCGTTGTTTGAGGTGTCAGTACGCAGGTTGTTGACCACTGGCACGATTGAGGAAGGGCAGCGATATACGGGAATCGCAGTCTGGAGAGCGGCGGGAGTTGTGCCGAAGGTGGCGTTTGCATTTGGAAGCAGCAATCCACCATTGGGATTGATGGTATTGTAGAGTGGAGCCTGGTCAACGAAAGGCAGTATGAAAGCAGACCATCCCCAGTTGTAGTCAGTAGTGGCACTGTTAGTGTTAACATAGCCCAGTGGGAAAACGCGGTGTGTATCAGCGTAATTGTGAATAGCGAGCCCGATTTGCTTGAGGCTATTCTTGCAGGTGGAGCGTCGTGCGGCTTCACGTGCCTGCTGAACAGCGGGAAGGAGTAACGCAATCAAGATCGCGATGATTGCAATTACCACAAGTAGTTCGATCAGTGTGAACCCGCGTTTGGGGGTTCCAGAACATCTCTTCATCTTAACTCCAGTTAAAAATAAGTGGGTTGGGGGCGCCTGTTTGAAACAGTTGGTTTCTACATCTTGTAAGGTGGGTAGCCTCGAGCACGTTGAATGCACTAGAAACTTATACCTGTCAGGAAGAGGAAACAAGCAATTATTGAATATTGTTCAAAAAAAAATCAAAAATATTTTTAACTGGTACGATTGTGTATAGTAAAAGGGTCCTAACTCCCTTTTATTCAAGAGTTTATTTTATGGAAAAATGTCAAGATAATTTTGATTCAGACGAACGTGACATTCTGTGCATGAGGAAAATTCCGTATGCTTACAGTTTTTGGCACGATGTCTGATCAGCGTCTCAGACGCTCAAACCGGGCTAATGCCATCAGCGGAAAGTAGGTGCGGTAGAGGTGGTATTTAAGATAGAAGACCTTGGGAAAACCGGTTCCCGTAAAAGGTTCTTCGTCCCAGTTGCCATCGGCGTTTTGTGTCTCCAGCAGATAGTGAATTCCCCGTCTCACCGCAGCAGAATCAATTTCATCCGCGGCCATCAGGCCCATCAGAGCCCAGGCGGTTTGAGAGGGAGTGGGAGCGCCTTGGCCCCGCAGAGAAGGATCCGCATAGCTGTCGGCAGTCTCACCCCAGCCCCCGGATGACTGTTGATGTGATTTCAACCAGCCAACTGCACGAATGATTCGGGGGTCATCAGCGGGAACGCCGATATCTGTCAGTCCGACAATGGATTGCCAGGTTCCATACAGATAGTTCACACCCCAGCGTCCATACCAGCAATGATCGTCTTCCTGCTGGCTCCAGACATATTGCAGGGCTTTTTGACAGGCTGGATGACTCAGTGGTAATTGAACATCCGCGAATGCTTCCAGTACGCGTGCCGTTAAGTCGGCAGTGCTGGGGTCAACCATCGCGTTGTGATCGGCAAAGGGGACCTGTGTAAACAGTTCCCGGTTATTATCTCGGTCAAAGGCGCCCCAGCCTCCGTCCTTATTCTGCATGCCGAGAATCCAGTGCATGCCGCGCTGAATTGCGCCGATCATAGGCTCAATCAGGTCCAGATCTGCGTAAGCCTGTTCCCGTGATTCACTGCGACCGACGACGATCGCCTCTGTCTCGAGGTCTTCCTCATAGGGATTCCATTCCGGCGTGACGAGGAAATCGGTCAGCCACTGATCCTGTTTGAGGGTTTTAGGCATGCATCGTCTGAGTGCCATAATCACCATTGCGGTGTCGTCAATGTCGGGATAGAACTCATTGTTGAATTCAAAATACCAGCCCCCCGGCGATTGTGATTTACTGGAATTGACCCAGTCTCCCGGTTGTTTTGCTTCCTGAGAGAGGAGCCATTTTACACATTTACGGATGGCGGGGTGACGATTGGAAACCCCGGCTTCCCGCAGGGCAATGGTGCTGAGTGCCGTATCCCAGACAGGTGATTTACAAGGCTGCAAACGAATGCGATCACCGTCCTGAATCTGTAATTTTTTCAGCTCGCGTAGAGCATTCTGAATTCCCGGGCTGCTTTCCTCCTGCCCCAGGCATTTTAAGGCAATCACCGTCCAGATAATGGGAGGAAAAATGGCTCCCAGCCCGTCACTTTTTTCAAAGCGATCGGTGATCCACTGGTGTGCCCTGGAGACGGCTGTTTTACGAAATGGTTTCAGTCCGAGATTTTCAACGATTTTGATGCCCTGGTCTACGACCTGGAAAAAACCATGCCAGTTGAACCAGGTTTTCTTTGAGAGAGAATCCAGGGCTTCCGACTTGGGTATCGTCCTGGGATAATCTTCCGGTCGTCCCGTAAACAGCTCTGTGATCCCCTGTTCTGCCGGCAGGGTGATCGAAGGACGATATGCCCAGAGAATACTCAGCGGGACAAGAATCGTGCGGGACCAGGCAGACATTTCAAAAATATTGAAAGGCATCCAGCGCGGGATGAGCATCAGTTCCGGCGGAACAGCCGGGCATTTGGAATAGGGAATGATTCCCAGTAAGGCCAGATAGAAGCGGGTGAAACTGTTGACTGCTTCGACGCCTCCGGCCGCCAGGATCGCGACCCGGGCGCGTTGCATGTATTCTGCTGTCGGTGAGTGACCAGTCAACTTGAGGGCGAAGTATGCTTTGACCGAGGCGCTGATTTCGATCGGGCCTTCCGGATACATGTTCCAGCCTCCAGCGGGCATCTGTGTATCCATCAGGTAGTTGGCAGCCTGAACCGCTTCGTCTGAGTTCTGTTTTCCCAGAAATGCCAGCAGCAGAATATATTCGGATTCCAGGATCGAGTCCCCTTCGAGTTCTCCGACCCAGTAGCCTGCTTCATGCTGCAGTGACAGCAGATAATCGCGCGAGCGGGTGATTCCTTTGAGCAACTGCTCCGGATGATCGAAGGGCGCAGCTTCCGTGCTGGGGAAAATCTTGAAGGTGGGGGCTGCCTTGTGACCAGGTTCGGGGTTGCCGGACAGATCACTGGCTCTCAGTCTGCCTGAATTCATTTCAGGTACTCCCTGACATTGTTGATATGGATTCCATTCCCGGGAAATTGAGCTGAGGTTTTTCCACCGCGCATTCAATTTCGAGGTTGAGATCATAAACGGAGACCGTTTTTTGTACAACCTCAATCAAGGTAAGGGTTTTGAGAATCCAAGTTCAAACACTGTCAGGAGATTTGCCTGATTCAGCAGGATTCGGCCTGCGTTGCCAGTTCGGCAGGTTCGCCCGTCGCATCCATTTCATGCCCTGAAATGATGACTTCAAAGCCCAGGTCAGCGATCATTTCATAATCTGCTTCAGCTGCCTGACCTTTGGTTGTCAGGTAGTCGCTGACGAACATGGAGTTGGCCGCATAGAGTCCCATGGCCTGCATTGAGCGGAGGTTGACTTCACGGCCGCCGGCAATACGAATTTCCGTCGCAGGATGTGCCATCCGGAACAGGCAGAGCGCTTTGAGGCAATAGCGGGGGTCGAGTTCATCCACCGCTTCCAGTGAAGTTCCATCAATGGAGTTCAGGAAGTTTACCGGGATGGATCGTGTTTCCAGTTCGCGGAGTTCAAAAGTAGCGTCGACAATGTCTTCGGCAATCTCGCCCATTCCCACAATCAGGCCGCTGCAGAGTTCCATGCCGGCTTCCCGGGCTATTTTCAGGGTCTGCAAACGATCTTCATAAGTATGGGTAGTACAGATCTTTTCGTAGTATTCGCGACTGGTGTTTAAATTATGATTGATGCGATTCACGCCCGCCTGCTGCAGACGTTTCGCCTGATCTTCATTCAGCAGACCCAGACAGCAGCAGATGCGTAAATCGAAGGATGATTTGATTTTTTCCACAACAGACGCAACATGCTCTACCTCTTTGTCTGTCGGGCCACGGCCACTGGCGACGATGCAGTAGGTTCCCGCTTTCGCTTCATCCGCGGCTTTAGCCCCTTCGAGCAGTTTTTCTTCATTGAGCATGCGGTATTTGGGGATATCCGCCTTGGATCCCCGCGCCTGAGAACAGTAGCCACAATCTTCGGGGCAGAGACCACTTTTGGCATTTTTCAGGTAGTAGAGTTGAACCTGTTTTCCAAAAGATTTCTGTCGAATGCGATAGGTGGCAGACAGCAGGTCCAGTAATTCATCATCACTTGAGTTTAAAATTGCCAATCCCTCTTCACGGTTAATCTGGTAACCAGACAGAACCTGATCAGCGAGTGACTGCCAGCGCGAAGGAGATGAAGTGACCTGATTGTTCATCAAAAATATCTTTCAGTTCAGAAGGAGCGAGTTTTTCTAAGTAGTTCCTGTGTTCCAGAAAAATCTGGATCGCTAAAGCCTGTTCCGGTCAACACGCCGGAGCCATGATCATTTTCTGAACCTGCAGCCCGAATGGGTGATGAGGCTCGATGATGGTGTGGGTGTGTGCAGTTGATGTCAGGCTGCAGTGTTGCTCTATGATAGGCGAAATGAAGGAGAGTACAAGTATGCTGGCAGTCCTGAAAAGGGGCAGATGAGCGGATTTTCTAAAACATCTCAATAGGATGTGCGAATCCACTTCTGACTGACATCTCCCTGATCATCCCGCAGTGTGAACATTTTGTCTTCGATCGAATGGATCTCACGCACAAATTCACTTCCCCAGAGTTGCTTGATGTAATCCAGCTTGTTTTCAGGACTTCCGCCGACAGCCCGTAGGGTCAAAGTCGCAGCATTTAATTGCCATTCGATATCAACGGTGACTTTTTTACCCAGCACCGTAGTCCAGAGCCCCTGTGGTTCAATTACCATTGTGGCCGTTCCATTTTCGTTGATGGTCAGGATCTGTTTGCTGGTACTTTTGGTCTGTTCCCATTTGCCGACAAGTCGCGCCAGGAGCGTTTTTGAATTCAGTTCGGTGGAGTTTCCGTTAGATTCAGGCTGTTTTTGGGGTTTGGCAGTCTTATTTTGGGATATTGCACGGGACGGGATCTGTTGCAGAACCGGTTTCTGACTCTGCGCCCTGTTTGACTGACTTCGATTCGAATTCTCAGCAGAAAA
The DNA here is from genome assembly GCF_963972345.1 of uncultured Gimesia sp. NCBI lineage: Bacteria > Pseudomonadati > Planctomycetota > Planctomycetia > Planctomycetales > Planctomycetaceae > Gimesia > uncultured Gimesia sp. The sequence continues at coordinate 42,069 of NZ_CAXAVM010000003.1, forward strand.
CAGAAAGGCGGCTGCGAATCCAGCCAATGCCAGTACCACGATCCCTGTTTTTCTCATTCATTGAATTCCTGAAACTACTGAAAAGCGTCAAAACAGCGCAACTATACTCTTATTTTCGGCAGCAGGGAACGTCAAGATTTCTCTTAATCTGCCAGAACCGATCTCATTAATGACTGTGATCGCTGCAAAAGTGCTACCGGACCGGACTTCCATTGGTACTTTTTTTCTTCACAGGGGTATGGAAGTGTATATGGCTCTGACCAATCACGGCAGTTAGCTGAGTCTCGAATTCATTGCTGCAGGAAACGCGCAGGCTTCCCGGAGGGTTGAGTACATATCGTAACTGCGTGTTGGGTTTCTCCTGATCCACCGAATCGACAACCAGAATGACTTCTGTCTGCCCGGGGAATTGTGTCAGCACGTCATGGACATTGACCATATCCTGCCGGGAGTGAACTCCGCGTTTAAAATTGATTGCCAGGCGGTCAGTGAACTGTTTCCGGGCATCATTCAAAGTCAGTAGCTGGTCGACAATGACGTTCGGTTCCCTGCCCCGTTTGTCGATTTTCCCTTTGATAATGACCATCGCTTCCAGTTTGACTTTCTCACCCATCGAAGCGAACTGTTCGGGCCACATGATACAGCGAACCAGTCCATGGGGATCTTCAAGGTCAAAGTTCACATAGCGTGTGTTTCCATTCTTGCTTGGCTTTTTCGTAGCTGCCATTTTGATAGAAGACACCATGCCTGCGAGGATGACTTCGACCCGGTCATCCATTTCCGCCAGCTCATTAGTCTGATTCTGAGCATATTTGGAGAGGGCCGTTCCCATTTCCGCCAGTGGATGGGATGTGAGATAGAAGCCGAACACTTCTTTTTCAGCGCCCAGTTTCTGGGCACGCGGCCAGTCTTCTGCTTCCGGCAATGAGGTTTCTTCTGCTGAATCAGATTCTTCGTCAGTCGGTTCATCGCCGAACAGGCTTTTTTGTCCTCGTGCCCGGTCGCGATGGATGTTCAATGCCGATTGCACGGCACGTTCTACTGTCAGCATCAGCTGCGCCTGGTTGCCGCCCAGGCTGTTCAGGGCTCCTGCTTTGATGAGGATTTCGAGCGTACTCTTGTTGAGGGTTTTGGGGTCAACACGTTCACACAGGTTATACAGGCTGGTAAACGGTCCATTTTCCTCACGCTCCTTGACGACCGCTTCGAGAACCTGTTCCCCGACTCCTTTGATGGCCCCCATGCCGAAGCGGATTTTTTCGCCATCGACGCTGAATTCCACCTCGGAGCGATTGATGTCCGGTGGGAGTACTTCGATTTTCATCCGGCGACAGTCATCAACGTGTTCGTTGATTCGTTCATGACTTTCCATTCCGCAGGAGAGTAAGGCCGCCATGAATTCTTTGGGGTAATGGGCTTTCAGGTACGCCGTCGCATAGGCGACTCCCCCGTAGGCGGTAGAGTGCGATTTATTGAACCCGTAACCTGCGAACTTTTCGATCATTTCAAAAAGGTCGGTAGCCAGTTTGACATCGACGCCACTTTTTTCGGCGCCTTCCAGGTATTGATCGCGGAAATCCGCAATGATTTTCAGTTTTTTCTTGCTGATCGCTTTAATACAGCGGTACGCAGCAGAAAGCTCGATGCCTCCCACGCGGTTCAGAATCCGCATGACCTGTTCCTGGTAGACCATCACGCCGTAGGTCTCATCCAGAATTTCGTCTACAATGGGATGAACTTTGGGAATCGGAATCCGGTTATTTTTAACATCGACATACTGCATCACCATCCCCCCTTCCAGAGGGCCCGGACGGTACAGAGCGGAGGTTGCGATGATATCTTCGAACTTGTCTGGCTTCATCTTGGTCAGCAGATCGCGCATCCCGCCACTTTCCAACTGGAAGATCCCTTTGGTTTCTCCCCGTTGCAGCAGCTCGAAGGTTTCCCGGTCATCCAGGGGCAGTTTATGCGGATTGATATCGATGTTGCAGTGTTTTTTGACGTTTTGAACGGCCTTGTCCAGGATCGTCAGGTTGCGCAGACCCAGGAAGTCCATCTTGAGCAGTCCCACCGATTCGACGGTAGGGCCATCCCATTGGGTGATGATGTCAGTCTTGCCGGTTATCGATTGCAGAGGAACGACTTCGGAGAGAGGCAGGTCCGCCACAACGACACCCGCCGCGTGGGTACCAGCACTGCGGCATAAACCTTCCAGCTGCATTGCCAGATCGAGCAAGCGTCTGATTTCGGAATCCTGATCGTAGGCAGACTGGAGATCGGGGCTTTCTTTCAGCGCATCCTGCAGTTTGATTCCCAGCGATTCAGGTATCATCTTGGCGATTTCATTGACACGTGCCAGCGGAACTCCCAGCGCACGCCCTACGTCCCGGATGGCCGCCTTGGCTTTCAAAGTACCAAAAGTACCGATCTGTGCCACGCTTTTCTCACCATACTTCTGTTTGGTGTAATCGATCACCAGCTGGCGTCGGTCACGGCAGAAGTCGATATCGATATCAGGTGGTTCCGTACGACTGGGGTCCAGGAACCGTTCAAACAGCAGGTCGTACTTGAGCGGACAGACCTGGGACATCCCCAATAGAAATGCAACGATCGCGCCACACGCCGATCCACGTGCTGTACAGGGAATGCCTTCGTTTTCGGCAAACTGCACGAAGTCCCACACGATGAGGAAGTAGCTGGAATAGCCCATCTGTTCGATCACACCCAGTTCCAGATGGAGTCGGTCCCAGTGTGCCTGTGTCAGTTCATCTCCGTATTTAATGGGCAGGCGATCTTCACAGAGTTTTCGCAGGTATTGCGTGTCGGTCAAATTATCCGGTGGCTGGAAGACCGGGTAGTATTTTTTATCCGACATCTGGATGTCGACCCGTTCTGCCAGTTCCTGTGTCCGGGCGACCGCATCCTCATGGCCGGGGAAGGCATTGTACATCTCTTCCTGTGTCCGCACGAAAAACTGGTCGCCGGTCATTTTCATGCGTTTTTCATCACTGACAACCGCCCGCGTACTCACGCAGAGCAATACATCCTGTGCTTCGGCATCTTTCTGATCGACATAGTGCGCATCGTTAGTCGCAACCAGGGGCAGGCCCATTTTTCTGGCCAGATCGACAGTTCCTTCCAGGCATTGCCGCTGAATCTCCAGGCCGGCATTCTGGATTTCCATATAGACTCTGTCTCCGAAAACCTTTTCATACCAGGCGCATAATTTTTCCGCTTCTTCCCAGTCTTCTCCCAGAATGTGATGCGACAATTCCCCGGCGGCACAACCTGTTAACAGAATCAGCCCTTCGCTGTGGGCCTCCAGGATTTCCTTGTCGATTCGCGGTTTGTAGTAGAAGCCTTCCAGGTAGGACATTGATGAGAGTTTGATCAGGTTTTCGAACCCCTGGCGGTTTTGCGCCAGCAACGTCAGGTGGAAGCTGGCCTCTTTCATTCGGGAAGCCCCTTTTTCGAAGCGGCTCCGGGGGGCGATGTAAGCTTCCAGCCCGAGGATGGGATTCACGTCCTGGCTGCGGCATTGCTGATAGAAATCCATCGCGCCGTACAGGTTGCCGTGGTCGGTGATCGCGAGCGAATTCATCCCCGCCTGTTTGACTTTACTCACCATCTCGGGGATGCGGCTGGCACCATCCAGCATGCTGAAGTGGGTGTGACAATGCAGGTGAGCAAAAGGTCTGGGGTCGCTCATATTATTCCGTGCTCCCGTTTTTATGAATGCCATCCAGGCAAAACACAGCTTGAGCTGTGAGAGATTGGTAACGAAAGGAAGCTGGAGAGAATTCTGCTACAGCTTCCATTCCCTGAGTGTATGTCGAATCTCTGGTTTGTCAATCAACCTGGAGGCTCTGCACTTTTGGTTTTTAATATGAACGTTGATTGATGAACGTGATCTTGAATTTCACGTGTTCGCAGTAATGCTGAGCTGATCAAAACCGTTCATTGCAACACTGTTCCTCTCAGGCAAGCTCTGCCCCGGGGAAACGCTTCAGCCGATCCAGAGGTTGATATACCAGTTCACGCCGTCGGAGAGCGGGGGAAACAGGTCGCAGGCTAATAAAAGAGGGGTGTAGAACGCTGCGAAGAATGGCGAACTCATTGAATTAAATGAAGAGTACCATTGCCAGAATAAGGGGCCGATAGAAAGTACGTACAGGAGCACTAAAACGGTAATCTGAATCGTGGAAGTGATAATGTACCGCCGCCATGACCAGGCTTTTTGAGCAGGCTGCTGTGGTTGATCTGTCTGATCAGATGGCTGCGTTTGGGGACTTTCCATAATACTATTCTAACTTTCAGGCATGGGGCAGGTCAATCGCCGAGTTCCCCTGCTCTGCTGCATTCGCAGGGATTTTACGCAGATTTCATAAGCGGATCGGATTTACGGTAACTGGTGGTGGTTTCGGAACCATTCGATTGTCGCCCCCATCGACTGCTGAAATGTTTTTTGTGGTTGATAATCCAGTTCCTGCTGTGCTTTCTGCGAACTGAAATCCAGGTTCAGCCCCAGGAACTTGATGCGCGCCTGTGACAGGATGGGAGCCTGTTTTTTTCCCAGAAATCTCCAGAGACCTTCCATGATCCGGGCCAGGTTCCGGGCGACGGGGAGTGGGACCACTTTTTTCGGAGGCTGGTACTCGGCCAGTTCTGCGATCGTAGAAATGAATTCACGCTTACTGACCAGGGAGACATCCGTGATATTGTAGGTCTGACTCAATGCTTCTTCGTTGAACAGCGCCAGAAAAATGGCGTCAACCAGATGTTCCACGTAAGTATTATTCATCAGTTTTTCCGGGCTGCCCAGGTAGGCGAATCGACCGGATTTCAATCGTTCCAGAATGCGGGGCAGAACAGTCCGATCCCGGGGACCGTAAATAAAGCCGGGGCGTAAAATGGTGTAAGGAATTGAATGCTTCAACAGCAGTTGTTCTGATTCAATTTTGCTTAAAGTGTAGCCATCAATGCCGGAAGCGTGCGGAGGCTCTGTTTCGTCAGTGCCATAATGATCGCGGGCTTCATAGACTCCCAGCGAACTGATGTGAATCAAATGCTTGATCAGGCATTGTTCTTCCAGTGCCGTCAACAGATTCTCGAAACCCTTGACGTTGGTGTTTCGGTATTCGTCGACACTCCCCCAGTCACCTACTTTGGCTGCGGTATGAACGACAATCGTTACGCCAGTCAGGGCATCCCCTAATGATTTTTTATCGGTTAAATCGCCCTCAACCAGCTCGGCGTTGAAATCTTTCAGGAACTTAGCCTGATCAACTGAGCGAACCAGCGCTATCGTTGGGATCCCTGCCTCTCGCGCCCGTTGAATGACATGACTGCCAACCAGACCTGTTCCTCCCGTGACAAGCAGTTTTTGTTCTGATTCAACGGTCATTTTGCTCTTTTCCTGATTCAGATTGGATTGGGGAGAGTTCGCGGCTTGAAAGATTCAGATTGATTCCGATTTCAGTCGGGCGATGATCTGTTCAGACCGTGCCCCCTGCCCTTGAAACCGAAATGTGCGCGCTGTTTGTGAAGTGTGTTCAATATTGATCTGCAACAGATCACCGGGCAGGACTTCCTTGACTTTGTCGGCCCACTCGATCAGGCAGACTCCGTCCGAGTAAAGCAGGTCATCTGCTCCCAGTTCCAGAAATTCATCGGTGTCACGCAGACGATAGGTGTCGAAGTGGTACAAGGGAAGTCGCCCCTGGTATTCCTGAATCAGGACAAAGGTCGGGCTGGTCACTTCAGCCGGATCGACGCCGAGCGCAGTGGCGATTGCCTGAACCAGACGCGTTTTACCAGCACCCAGATTACCATTCAAAGCGATGACGGTTCCCGGGGTCAGAGTTTCTGCCAGCTTTTTCCCCAGGCGTTGTGTCTCGAGCTCGCTGGTTGATTCAAAAGTCCACTCAATTTCGGATTGCAACGATCATACTCTCGGTAAAGATTTGTTTTGAATACTCTCTGATTCTGATGGTATAGCGGGTTTTCGCAATTATCACAATACAAGCTGTTTCAGGCAGAATCAGGAAAATGCACCTGAGCGCATTACATTTAACGATAGCGTCTCTTAATCTATTATACTCGGACAAAATGGCCCTGGAGAGGCTATCGTAAAACTGGACGCAGTCTCAAATCGGAGGGGCCGCCCTGCCCCGGCGATTCGCATTCTGCAATGCACTCCGATAGAATACCTGCTGACTTCTGAATTGAATTCCTGCCTTAAAGCTTTCCTGAACATGTCCCACGCCTATCGTAGTCTGATTTGTCTCACCCTGACTCATATCATCGTTGATGCTTCAGCAATTGTAGTTGGCCCTTTGTGGGGGGAACTGGAACGGGTTCATTCCCTGACGGAGAATTCGCTGTTCATTGTACTGACCATTCATGCGCTGGCATCCTCACTGGCTCAACCCGTATTTGGATACATTCGCGATCGATACCCGATCAAATCCATTTTATGGCTGGGGCCGTTGCTGGGAGCTGTGATGATGCCGCTGGTCGGGCCGGCAAACAGTGTCTTTTTGCTGTGTGTGGCTTTGCTGTTGGGGGGAATTGGTATCGGTTCTTTCCATCCGGAAGCGGCTGTGGTCGCAGGTTCCCTGATTCCGGAACGACGTACGCGGAGTCTGTCGCTGTTCATGTTCGGCGGTGCCATGGGGCTGGCGATCGGGCCGATCATCTGTGGGGCGATCGTTTCTACCTGGGGACTGTCGAGCGTCTGGATTCTGGCGCCGTTGTATGCCGGTCTGATTCTTCTCCTGCACAGGATTGGTAAACCACCGGCGGCTCTGTTTGAACGCGATCGAAAGAAAAAGGCGCAGTCATTGTCGCAGATGCTGGAAGGACGGGTGCCGCTGGCGTTGTTTCTATTTATGGTCTGCTCGCTCAGACTGGTTCCCAATATGGCGATGGATAAGCTGATATCTTTCATTCTGAAAGACCAGAATGTTTCCGCATTTCAGATCGGCCTGGTCCAGTCCGTCTTTCTTTTTTCGGCCAGCGCCGGGATGTTGCTGATGGCATTTCGATTCAAATCCGGTCATGAAAAGTTGTTTATGGTTGTCTGTCCGCTGCTGGGCATTCCCCTCATGCTGGTACTGGGCTGGGAAGGATGTCCCCTCTGGCTGATGACACTGTTATTGGTTCCCAGTGGCCTGATTTTATGGGGAACCAGCCCCGCGATGGTCTCTTATTCCCATCAGCTTTTTCCGAAAGGGGGAGGTGTGGCATCCGCAATCACAATGGGGATGGCGTGGGGGGGCGGCGGTATGATCCAGGCGAAGATCACCAGCCATTTTGTAGCGTTGGGAACGCCTCAACTGGCATTTCATGCAATCATTCCCTGCCTGCTGCTGGCGGCGATCGGGGCGATGCTGTTACCTGTAGCGAAAGCGTCCTCAAAAACGCAGACGGAAGCCATTGAACCTGCGTGATTCAAGCGGTGATTCGAGGTCCGAAACGTAGTGAGTGAATTGAGAATCAATGTGTCCTCAGGCCTGTCATCTGGCGAATGAAGGCTGTGAAATGAAGGCTGCGAAATGTGGTATTTTTGTTTTTTTTGAATAAAAATGAGAGCGGAAGCACTGAATTTCATTTTTAAAAGCAGGGATAACACAAGATATGGTATGTGAATCTGCTGAGGTCAGGATATTCGCTCAAAATAATCGATTCACTAGACAGCGTGCGGGGGCGGAACTAAGATCCGCACACTCAAGTGATTCGCAAAGTCTGGAATGAATCATTTGAATTTACTGAAAATAATCAGTAGCAGACGGACCGAAGGAACGGACCGCTAAGAAGAGAATGGATTCTATTTCAAATCGTTCGATCAGGGGGGATTTTCATCCGCTCGAACGCACTTCGAATGCGAGTCTCTACGCAAACGCTTCCTTCCATCTGCTCAATTTGGGGAATTCCCGTTACCTCCCCGTAAGTTTTTTTGACCGCACAGGAAGTGCACTGAAGTGAAGGATGGATTCGATGTCTAAGAAACCCTTGATTGGAATTACCGGAGATTTTCGCCCCGAGCAAAAAGAGTCACAGGCTTTGAGCTGGTTCTTTACCGGCTACTATGACTCGGTCACAGACGCTGGTGGTATTCCCGTTATGATGCCTCCCCTGGCTGATGATGACGATCTGAAACAGTTTCTGGAGCAGCTGGATGGCCTGATTCTTTCCGGTTGTGCCTTAGACCTGGATCCCATCCGTCTGGGATTTGAAAAACACCCTGCTTCTCGCGCCATGCCTTTACGCCGCGAAGACTTTGACCGTCGTGTCTGTACGATGGCAATGGAAATGAAAATGCCTCTGCTGGCGATTGGATCGGGTATGCAACTGATGAACGTCATCAGTGGCGGCACACTGCATCAGCACGTTATCGAAGACGTTGCCGGTGCCATGTACCACCGTGATGGTGTGGAAGCCAACCTGCGTCATATTATCAATATCGAACCTGGTACCCGCGTTGATAAAATGTACGGTCCTGGTGAAATTCGTGTGAACAGCCAGCATCATATGGCTGTGAAATATGTGTCGAAAATGTTTGTTGTTTCGGCGACTGCTCCGGATGGCGTGATTGAAGCCATTGAAGTACCCGATGAAGACTGGTTCTGTGTTGGCGTGCAATGGCATCCCCAGAATCACTCCGCGTCTGCTCTGGATATGCAGGTCTTCGAGAATTTCCTGACAGCTTGCGAAGAGCCCGAACCACAAATTCTGCAAATGCCTGTCCGCAAAGCTGCTTAACCCAAAGATGGGTTTACGGCGGCATTTCTGTCTGTTGAGGGCAGACCGAAGTCGCTGCAGCTTTGTATCATCGTGATACGATGAACTCGAAATCGGCAAGTCATTACGACTTGCCGATTTTTTTCTTTAATGGTCAGGCTCTCGGAAAATTTGAACTTGTACCGGTTATTCTGACGATAACGATAGTATCCCACTCGAAAATGGCGGGAACTGACGACGAATCTGATTCGATCCCGCTTCGAGAAAAATCTGTAACCCGCATTGAGAAAACGGGATAGCGCTAATACTCGGCGTCCGTTTTCCCTGATTGAGCCCGAAAAATCATATGACGACTGCCCAATATAAGGTCGACCTCAGTATATACAGTGGTCCATTGGATCTGCTGTTATACCTGATTCGGCGGAATGAACTCGACATTCTCGACCTGCCAGTCGCTTCTATTACGGCAACGTTCAATGAATTCCTGGATGTGCTGGAACTGATTGATCTGGATCTGGTGGGCGATTTTATTCTGATGGCCAGCACTCTGGCTGAAATCAAAAGTCGAATGGTACTGCCGCGGGCGGAAGAAGAAGAGGTTGCGGAGGTCATCGACGATCCGCGCAGCGATCTGATTCAGCAACTTCTGGAATATAAAAAATTCAAAGACGCCGCCAACGCGCTGGAAGAACATGCCGCAGAATGGCAGGAACATTATCCCCGACTCTCCGATGAGCGTCCCAAATCAGGCAAAGATCCTTCTGAAGATCTGATCAAAGAAGTCGAACTGTGGGACCTGGTCAGTGCGCTGGCTCGTGTCGTCAAACGCAAAGAAGTGGAAGAGCATTCCAGTATTACCTACGACGATACGCCGATTTCTACTTACGTGGAACGAATCGGTGCGCGTGTTCGTGTCGAGCAGCGGGTTACATTCAGCAGCTTTTTTGAAGGAGAAAAGCTGCGGAGCCGGATTATTGGAATATTCCTGGCCATTCTGGAGCTGTTGCGTCATCATCACTTCCGGGCAGATCAGCCTGTGGAACATGGTGAAATCTGGGTGATGCCTCCTCTGGAAGATACGTCCGAAGCAGCCGAAGCTTCCCCGGATCAGCATGCTCCCGAAGAAGAAACGGTCGTTCAAGAAACGGTCATTGCAGAATCTGATTCTGAAGCTCCCGTACAGCCGGAAGCACCTCCAGAAGACGAACCGGAATCGGAAGCATAATCCGTTTTCCAGGTGTCGTTTTATTATCGGGCGGCTTCTTTCGCTGCAGTACAGCCAGACCCTTTCTTATTGGCACTTCGATTCTCTACAATAAAAGGCTGAAAGTCTAATTCCGATCTGAGTGTCCCGCCAGTTTTTCGGTAAGGGTCAAGTCTGGAGAGTGCGAGCGAACATGTCTGTGTTTCAGTTAAAGAGTGAATTTCAGCCTTCGGGAGATCAGCCGGCAGCCATCGAAGGCCTGGTGAAGGGCATCCGAGCAGGCAAATCGGATCAGGTCCTGCTGGGGGTTACCGGTTCAGGAAAAACCTTTACCATGGCTAACGTGATTGCCGAACTGGGGCGCCCTGCCTTGGTGCTCTCGCATAATAAAACCCTGGCAGCGCAGCTGTACTCCGAGTTCAAAGAGTTTTTTCCCGATAACGCGGTCAGCTACTTCGTCAGTTATTACGATTATTACCAGCCGGAAGCGTACATTCCCCAGCGCGATATTTACATTGAAAAAGATGCATCCATCAACGATGAAATTGATCGACTGCGCCTGCTGGCGACCAGCGCCCTGGTCAGCCGTCGTGACGTGATTGTGGTGGCGAGTGTAAGCTGCATCTACGGGCTGGGCTCTCCCAAGGATTATCTGGAAATGATGATTCCTCTGCGGGTGGGGGAAGAAATCGACCGGGATGAAATGCTGCGTAAACTGATTGACATTCAATATGACCGCAACAATGTGGAATTGGCACGGGCCCGATTCCGTGTGCGTGGTGATGTCGTCGAATGCTGGCCTGCTTATGAAGAGTTTGCCTTCCGGATTGAATTCTGGGGGGATGAAATTGAAAACCTGGCAATCATCGATCCCCTTACAGGCGAAGTGCTGCGGACTGTCAAAGAAGCCTATATTTATCCCGCCAAACACTTTGTTCTGCCGCAGGAACGAATTGAGTCGGCGATTCAGGAGATTCAGACGGAGCTGGATGAACGCATTCAGGTGCTGCAGAGCGAAGGCAAACTTCTGGAGTCACAGCGATTGAGTGCGCGGACCCGCTATGACATGGAGTTGCTGGAAGAGGTCGGGTTTTGCCCGGGGATCGAAAATTACAGTCGGGCATTGGCGGGCAGAAAACCGGGTTCGCCTCCCGATACGCTCCTGGACTTCTTTCCGGAAGACTATCTGTTATTTGTGGATGAGTCCCATGTGACCTGTTCTCAGGTAAAGGCAATGTTTGCTGGTGACCGTTCCCGGAAAACGAATCTGGTCGATCATGGATTTCGCCTGCCGATGGCACTGGATAATCGTCCATTGACTTTTGATGAGTGGAATGCCCGGCGAAAACAGACAGTCTTTGTATCGGCAACGCCGGGTGACTGGGAACTGGAACGTGTCGAAGGAGAAGTGGTCGAACAGGTCATTCGTCCTACCGGATTGATCGATCCTGTGATTCGTATCGAGCCCGCGCGGGGGCAGGTGCCTCATCTAAAAGAAGAAATCCTCAAGCGGGTTGCCGTTAATGAGCGCGTGCTGGTGACGACATTAACCAAGCGGCTGGCAGAAGACCTGTCATCCTATTTTCAGGAAGAGGGAATTCGTTGTGCGTGGCTGCATTCGGAACTCGATGCGTTTGAACGCGTGGAAATTCTGCGCGGCTTGCGTGAGCAGAAATATGATGTGGTCGTGGGGATCAACTTATTACGTGAAGGACTCGATATTCCGGAAGTCTCACTGGTAGCGATTCTGGACGCCGACAAAGAAGGTTTCCTGCGGAGCGAGACCAGCCTGATTCAGACGATCGGTCGCTCGGCCCGGCACGTCAATGCGGAAGTGATTCTGTATGCAGATCGTGTGACTCCCAGTATGCAGAATGCCATGGATGAAACCGAGCGGCGCCGTGTGATCCAGGAAGAATATAACCGGGAACATGGAATTACTCCCGAGTCGATCAAAAAAGCAATTAAGCGGGGAATTGAAGAAGAGATTGAGGCGCGCCAGTTTGTGCGGGAATCCGTGGGGTTCAAGGACGAGTCGGAATACATTACGCAGGAATTCCTGGGAGAACTGGAGCAGGAAATGCTGGAAGCAGCAGAGAAGTTGGAGTTCGAACGGGCCGCGTTACTGCGCGATCGGATTGATGATCTGAAAAATCAACGGGGAAAAACGGGAAGTCAAACTCAGAAGGGTTCTTCGCGTTCCGGTAAAAAAGGGAAACGCCAGCGTAAAAGACGGTAATCACGCCTGGTCGGTATTATGAAAACTTCGCATTAAGTGCCATCCCTGTATAAGACGTGGGATGGGCGGCGACTTCTGCAGGCGTGCCGGTGACTACGATGCAACCCCCCTCAGCTCCTGCCTCCGGTCCCAGGTCAATAATATGATCTGCAGCGCGAATCAGATCCACGTTATGCTCGATCAAAATGATCGAATGGCCTGCTGCCAGCAGATAGTTAAAGCAGTTCAGTACGTATTGGATATCCAGTGGGTGCAGGCCGCGCGTCGGTTCGTTCATCAGGAACAGCGTTTTGTTGCGGCTGCTGGTATTGAGATAGGCGGCCAGTTTCAAACGCTGGCATTCCCCGCCTGAGAGGGTCGGGAGAGGCTGACCCAGAGGCAGGTATCCCAGGCCGACGTCTTTGAGCTGTTTCAGTTTTTTCTGTAAGGCCGACTGACCCCGAAAAAACGGAAACGCTTCGTCCACGGTCAATTCCAGGACCTCTGCGATATTCAGTTTTCGGTATTTGATATCCAGCAACTCCCGCTGATACCGTTTGCCATGACATTCCTGGCAGTCCATTGTCAAATCCGCGAGAAACTGCAGGTCAATTTCAATCTTCCCGGTCCCTTTGCACACCGGACAGCGGCCCCCCGACTTGCTGTTGAAACTGAAATGTCCCGGCGAAAGATTGCGAAGCCAGGCATCGGGTGTTTGGGCAAAAATAGAGCGAATTTCGTCAAACAGATTCAGGTACGTTGCCGGTATACTGCGCGGATTCTGACCTGTCAGGGAGTGATCCAGCAGTATGACTTCATCGATCTGATCAGCGCCTGACAGGGATACGCTGCCAGCATCGATCTGGCTCGATCGAGTCGCGGAAAGCTGCGCTGCGAGGAGGGGAAACAGGGTCTGCTCGAGCAGGCTGCTTTTCCCGCTGCCGCTGATCCCGGTTACCACGCACAATTGCCGCAGGGGAAAGCGAACGGTGATGCTCTGCAGATTATTTCGAGTTGCGTTGGTCAGCGTGATCCAGTCTGAGGCTGGCTGGCCAGGTTCTGTTTTCAGTGGTGCCGTTTCTGTGGAGTTTAAGAATCTGCCCGTGGGAGAGATCTCGCTGGTTTTCAACGCTTCGAGCGGACCTGCGAAGATGACTTCTCCCCCTGCTTTTCCGGCTTCCGGGCCCAGTTCGATAATATGTTCTGCAGCGCGGATAAAAGCAGCATCATGTTCGACAATAAGTAGTGTGTTGTTCAACTGTCTTAATTTCTGCAGAACTGAAATGACACGATGGCAGTCAGCCGGATGCAGACCTGAAGAAGGCTCATCCAGTACATACAGGGTGTTGACCAGGTTGGATGATAACAGGGAGGTGAGCGATGTTCTCTGGATTTCACCACTGGAAAGAGTGGAACGCGTGCGATTCAGTGTGAGGTAGCCTAATCCCAGTTCAATCATCAGGGAGAGACGATCCCTGATTTCACGTATGACGGGAGTCAGGGGCTGCGCTTCTGATTCTGACAGCCCTTTCGAAAACTGTTCCAGCCAGTCAGGTATCTGCTGGACAGGGAGTTGACCCAGTTGATCGATATTGTGTCCATTGACGCGAACTGCCAGGGCGGAAGGGTTCAGGCGGCTGCCATGGCAGTGGGAACAGATTTCTATCGTATTTGTGCCGGTTGTTGTGGGAACTGTCCCCGCTCCTCCGCAATGGGAACAGGCGCCGCCGGGGCTGTAAAAATTAAAGAGCTGTGGTTCCGGCTGGGCAAATTCGAGAGGGCATTGCGGGCATGACAGATCAGCGGAGAAATCAAAACGCAAGATCTGCTGCTGCCCGATGGAAAAGGGAATCCCTGTTGCCTGGTTTTCAAGAGGCTCCATCACGAGGAGGATTGCCTGACCGGAAGACTCGCTGAAGGCGAATTCCAGGCTTTCGAGGATCCGCTGTTCATCGATGGACCGGGTTGTCAGCCGGTCGAGCACTACCAGGATTTCCTCGTCGCGGGCGTCGGCTTGAGCGAGGACTGCTGCCGCGTCGTCTGAGAGCTGATATTCCTCGTGGTTTAAAATTATGCGGTTCAGACCCTGCTGTTTCAGCTCCTGGATGATTTCAGAAAGAGATTGCTCGCCCAAAGTGATCGGATAACAGATCTGGTAGCGGATTTCGGTCGGTAACGATTTGATAAATGCCAAGACGGTTTCTGGTGTTTGAGGAGCGATCGGAATCTCGCAGTTCGGACAGAAAATCTGACCAGAAGCGGAAAACAGGAGTCGCAGGTAATGCTGGATTCCCGATTCGATACCAGCGGTTGATTCCAGGCCCCTGGAGGAAAAGTGACGCTGGCTGGTGTTCTGCCTGAGGGCAATGGCCGGTGGAATTCGCGTGATCTGGTCTGCGTCCGGTTTCGGAAGCTGGTTTAAATACTGTCGCGCAGAGGGAGAGAGGGTTTCCAGGTAGCGTCTCTGTCCTTCGGCGTAGAGGGTATCAAATGCCAGGCTGGTTTTGCCTGAGCCACTGACGCCACAGACCGCGATCAGCTGATTCAAAGGGATATCAAGGTCGATATTTTTCAGATTATGGACCCGCACCCCCCGCACCTGGATGACGGACGAAGGGATCGCGGAAGCAGATTCGTCTGGCAGGTGTGTGGTCATGTGCTGTCAGTTTCAGGCAGCGTCAGAAGCGTCCAGGTAATTACTGATCCGATTTTTAGGAGAAAGTCCGGGAGCAAAATCCTGTTCGGAGCGTTCGAGCCGATATTGCAGAACGTAGGCATCTTCGCCAGCATCTTCGAAGTAGTTTCGCAGTACGGAAACCGCACGGAAATCCATTTTGCGGAAGAACAGCTGGGCAGTCAGATTGGTTTCCCGCACTTCGAGGGCGATCTCGCGGCGGCGCTGCTGGGACAGTTTATCAACCACCCGTTGTACCATCTGGCGACCAATCCCCTGCTGACGAAATTCGGGAGCGACGGCAAAGTTGAGTACCTGAATCATCGATTTGTGGAGTTCATAAATCATGAACCCGACGATCTGGTGGTTATGCTCGGCAACCATTCCGATGCAGTTTCGCTGTCTCAGACAACTGAGAAAATATTCTTCAGACCAGGTGTATTCAAAGCTGTCTTCTTCAATTCGAAGTACTTCTGGCATGTCTCTGCGGATCAGCCAGCGAATTTGAACCATCAAGTCCTGATTGGGGGGTTGATTGAGACTCATAGTCGCCTTCCTGCTACTGATAAGTTCTTCAATAAGTGCCGGGATCTGTTGCTATTTTCATCCTGAAAAATACTGCAGCAGTCCGGAGTTCATGTGAATCATTAAGGTTTGGATCAGGCGTCGAAACAGGTGATCATGATTGCGGATGTGATTCAGAGATTTGGACGCCTCGAATCGCGAGGTTGATTCTCGAAAGTTATCAGAAGTCGAAATCGGCGCACAGACGAATTTTTTATTTTTTATCAGAATCTCATCGAAAGCAGGTAGAAACCTGATCTGTACGGAGGCGTAAGCGCAGTAGCAGACTGCGGCTTGAATGCTCTCATCTGGGGTCAAACGTACGTGAAAATCTCTAACCCTTTTTGGGCAGAGGCATCCGGCGTTTGATAAGCAGGTGATTGATGACCTCTTCGATACCGGTCAGAGCCTGGATGCGTTTGGTAATATCCGGGCACTCCCCATCAAATTCCAGGACGCCTTTCAGGCAGACACCATTTTTTGTGCGGTGGACGACCAGAGAGTTCACGCAGACGTCCGTATCTTCCGTCAATGCATGCTGAATTTCACATTCGAGGGAATGTGGCGCATTGAACTGCATCACGGCAGATCTTGCGGCTGTCTTTGCGGGGATACGGTTAGTTTCCTGAGCGAGCGTTTCGTTTTTCATTTCTTAGTTCCTTTACCACCAGTAAGGTCGGTCCATCCTTCCGGTTATTTTGGCGGATTTGTTCTGTTAAGCGTCATCTTAACATTCAAATTTGAAACTTATAGATGAAAATCAAAACTTCTTTCTAAATTGTGAAGAAACGATCGTGTTTTACCGAGTATCTGATACCTGAGTCATTTTGACGTAGTGATCGTGCAAAGTGAATACGGGATATTATTGATGGTATAGATGGCTTCCAGGTAGTAAGCGATGTGCCCTTTTTCTGGTTTGTTTATTTTAGCTAAATATCCAGAGCCATTGAGAGGGACTTCGGTGGAGGTCCATTTTGAATCTCGAAAGTCTTTGTCGTCAGATTGTGCAGTCCACAGTCGTACCTGAAGGGGCTTGCTGGAACTGGTCAGTTTGACCTCAAAATCTTTGGTATTGTCCCAGTCCAGTTTGGGGAGTTCTTTTCCGGTCGCAGCATGTATGAAGAAGGCGGCGAGTGTCTGCAGTGCGTATTCCACACCCTCTCCCAGGTCGTGACCAGCATTGGGGACCTGCAGGATGTATTTGGGTCCCACCAGGTCTGACCAGTAAAATCGCATGGCGTCTACGACCCAGTATTGGTCATTCGTGCCATTGATCAGGAGCTTGGGCAGTGTAAGCTGTTGACGATAGGTGTAGGGGTCCATCATCAGACGCAGGTGTTTTTCCCGTTCTGATTCTTCGCCTTCCACAATCAGTCCTTTGCTGGTGTAGTCAATAATCTGGTCGCTGTATTTTCCCCAGGTATTGATCTGATGTTTCATCTGATCGCGAAAATTGAGGGTATCAATCACAATCGGCGCGGTTGCGATAATCCGTTTGTCAACGACGGGTGTGAGCCAACTGGTCCAGCCACGTTTCGAAGCGCCCGTAATGACGAAACCGTCAATCACCAGATTTCGTTTTTCCAGAGCGATTTCCTGGATGGCGTCCATCGCTTTGACCGCACTTTTTGCCATCGGGAACAGCAGCGGCCAGTTTTCGTCACCCGTTTTCAGATAGCGCAGCCAGGTTTCGGTAATCAGGTCATCTTCTTTTTTGCCATCAAACAGCGGCTGGTTGGGGACCTGTGTGAGTAGTGCAACCCGGGCCCCGGTTGTTTTGGCCAGCAGGAAAGCAGGCTTTAACCGCTTTTGGTCTGGCTGCCCGCCGTTGCTGCCGCCTGTGACAAATAACAGCACTTTACTGTTAATCTGCACGTTGTCCGGTTCGAAAATGTAGAGCCAGTGTTTCCAGGTCATCCCCTGCCAGGTTTGTGAAGTCAGTTCCACCGGATACGCGGTCACGCCATCGTGTGAGAATGAATCATGGATTTCCCACTGATATGCCGGTTCCTCGCGTTCGATGTATTTAAAAAAGGCATCAGGAATCTGGCTGGCTGTCGTGGGCCTTGCTGGAATATTTGTTTTTTCAGCGGCTGTCAGAGGAGTGCAACTGATGGCCAGAATGAGAGAAGTAACAATACGTGTCAACATGGTAGGTTTCCGGTATGCAGTAAGCGGTAAATTGGAAGAATTGAAATCAACTGAGAGCCGAGAAGGATGCCATTGTTTCAGTGTCAAATCTACTGTCAGATTAAAAGCGTGTGCTTTTATTTTGTGGTGAGTTCAATGACTCCGAGGTCCACCGGTTTTCCCGGCTCGACCGTGAATTTGATCTCTGATTTTTCAGGATTAGTGTAGCGTTTTTTCAGCTTGTCCGGCCCACCATAGCTGCGCGACATCATATTCATTTTTCCCCAGAGAAACGTCAGCGCGTACTCCCCTTCCGGCATCCCATCACCTGAGGTGTAAGTAGAGATTTCGAAAGTACCATCGTTGGCTGTCTGGCTTCCGGAAATCGTTGGATGCTCGGTATCAATTTCATCTAGTTTGTGGCACGTAATCTTAATGGGGGAGCCGGGTTCTTGCCCGTCAACGGTTATTTTTCCCGTGACGGGGAAAGTCTCTTTGGTATGTGGTTCTTCTACACTTCCACAGGCAGAGAACATCAGGGGGAACAGGGTGGCGCATAGAATATTCAGCAGTTTCATGGGGTGATCTCAGGAAAATAGAGGATGTGTTGAATTCAAACTCCACCTGGAGCGTTTGTGCCTGCTCCAGGTGGTAGTTTCTCTGAGGTACGGAGGTCGTACCGTTATTTAGAATTCACCGAGCGTTTCGCCGCCTGCCCTGGTTGTCAGGCTGGCAAAGGTGTAGCCGCCAATGTTGGCGCTGATAAAGCGTACTGCGCCATCCCCCAGCAGGAAGTGAGCACCACCTACATGGAAACTTAGGAAACCGAAACTGCGCCCGTTCGTGCAGTTGATAGCACAGGGGCCACCGTCTGCGCCATCCGTTCCATCACGAAGCGAACCCTTGTACCAGTGGTCGCCGTTTAACAGGTCTCCCCAGCCTCCACCGTTGGTTGGGCCATAGGCTGTTGTCAATGCTGCGTTTCTGGTCGTTCCGCTATAGATATTGGTCCCCCCTACTCTTTCGCCCAGTAAAATTGTGTTGGAGGAGCCATCGATAATATCACGCATTCTGGTAATTGTATTTCCCGGCGCAGTCGGATCTGAGGGATCGACTCCGACATTGTTTAACAGGCCGGAGCGGCTACTGGCGGCGGGATGGCCAGTATAAGAAATCGATGAATAGTCACCTCGCACACCCGATGCCGGACAATAATCGGTGCGGGCTGCTGTGTAAGTCAATGGGAAACTCAGGCTGGCGAGATCATAATTATGTTTCGTATCTTCCGGTGTCGAGGGGCACATAAAGACTGGCACTGGGGTTGCAATTACGGTCAGGTTTTGCGCGACAGCAGGAATGGCGGCGAGTTGATCGAAGGCCGGGTAGGATGAATTCCAGAGATTGTAAAGAGGAGCCTGGTCGATGTTAGGCAGAAGCATGACGCCATAAACGCCTGCTTTCGGGTTCGCAGGGTTGGTAGGGTCAACAAACCAGGAAAACGGAAAGCAGTTATGTGTGTCGTGGTAATTGTGGAACGCCAGTCCCAGCTGCTTGAGGTTGTTCTTGCAGGTGGAGCGTCGGGCGGCTTCTCTGGCCTGTTGCACTGCAGGAAGCAACAGTGCAATTAAAATAGCGATGATAGCGATGACGACAAGTAATTCGATAAGAGTGAAGCCTTTTTTGAGGCGCGAGTTCAGTTTCATCTTCTCTCTCCTTTGACACATCGGAATAAGTTGACTGGGATGGGGATAAATAGCGTTAGAATACTTCTCCGTTTGACAGGTAAGGTGAATAAGCTCCTCAATAGAAGTCTCGAATTATCAGCAAGAATTTGCGTTAGTGAAATTTATTAAAACAGCCCGTCAGGCTGCAGATTCTCTTTACTCAATGCGCTTATGGAAATGGACGGGTAACGCTTGAGTTATCTTCAGGATACCGAGGCGGAGTGTCGGAATCCATAGCATTGTGTACGAAATAGGTAAAAATACTAATTTTAAATTTGTGCTAAGGTGGTGTGAAAAAACAACTGATTTTCCAGTCCTTTTCTGTCGGGATGAGAGCGAATCTTGTTGGGTTAAATCTGTTGGATTAATGACGGCCCTGGTTTCTGCGGCCCGTGATTTCAGGCCGGCTGGTACTGATGTGCCGAAGTGCGATCAGCGGCATTGTCTGTGTAATAATTACAAGCCAGGTGACGCCGGTCGTTTTTTTGAATTTCCTGGGTTGACCTGAATCGAAGAATTACGAGAATGCTTCCCACTTTAAGACATTTCCAATTCTGAACAAATCCAATTTCCATACCTTTGCCTGTTCGGGCTGTCCGGATTTATTCACCACGCTACCACGTCAATGAAGTTTCCTTCCGTCATCGATTCTTTAACCTATTGGTTTCCTGAAATGCATGGTTCTTACCTCACATCCATGTCATCTTCATCAATCAGCCTGTCACCCGGGACCATTGCCGTCAGTCTTCGATTACTGGTTCCCACTGCAAGCTTTGTTGATTGTGCTGATGTTTTTGTGACATCAATACGGTCAGACAGCCGTCACTGTCAGCCAGGTGATCTGTTTGTCGTCGTGAGCGGTACCAGGGAGTGTGCAGAACGGTATATTCCCGAAGCGGTTCAAAAAGGGGCAAAAGCAATTCTGACGGAACGCCCTCTGACAGGGCTAAAGGTGCCTCAATGTATTGTTTCCGATGTAAGAAAGGTCTATGCCCTGCTCTGTGCTGAACTGGCGGGACGTCCAGCCCGGCATCTTGAAACAGTCGGAGTGACGGGTACTAATGGGAAAACTACTGTCAGCTGGTTGATTCGATCTATCCTGCAGAACTCCGGCAGGAGAACGGGGCTTTCCGGCACGGTCGAATACCACAACAGTGTTTCATCCCGACCTGCTTCGCTGACCACGCCTGATGCGAACGAGCTCTCTCAACTGCTGGCGGAAATGGTTTGCAGAAAAGCCACTCATGCGGTGATGGAAGTTTCCAGTCATGCTCTGGATCAGAGTCGTCTGGCGGGGACCGAACTTTCCGTGGGAGTAATCACGAACGTCACGCAGGATCATTTTGATTATCATCAGAATTTTGAAAACTACGCTGCCTGTAAATCCCGTATGATTCAACAGGTCAAACCGGAAGGTGCGGTAATCCTGAACTGGGATGATCCCACATGCCGGTCTTTTGCAGACGCAGTCAAGCCGTCTCAGAGACTGATGACGTATGCCGTCGATGGTGAGGCCGACGTCGTCGCGCGAAATCTGCAGGAATCAACGGACGGTGCAGAGTTCGAAATCATTGCCAGCGGGCTTTCCGTCCCCGTGCGAACTTCGCTGATCGGAACACATAATATCTCCAACTGCCTGGCGGCGGCCGCTGCCTGTCTCTGCCTGGGAGTCTCTTTATCGGAAATTGCATTGGGTATCGAACGACTTGCCACGGTACCCGGCAGGATGGAGCGAGTATCCTGCGGTCAACCTTTTACCGTTTTGATTGATTATGCTCATACGGATGATGCATTGAGCCATGTGATCCGGTCTGCGAAACGCCTGTGCTCTCAACGTGTCTTTTGTGTGTTCGGTGCCGGTGGCGATCGCGATACGGCAAAACGCAGTCTGCTGGGACAGGCAGGCAGTGAAGCCGATCGGGTGATCATAACCAGCGATAACCCCCGCAGTGAAGATCCAGAACAGATAATCAGGGCGATTGCCGAGGGGTGCCGGAGTCGTGGTAAATCTCCGGAACAGATAATTGATCGTCGACAGGCCATTCATCATGCCCTGTCAGAGGCCCGCGAGGGTGACGTGGTACTGATTGCCGGTAAAGGTCATGAAAGCGAGCAGATTATCGGCGATCAGATCATTCCCTTCAGTGATCGGCTTGTGGTCGAGAATTACTTCCACAAAAAACACATCGACAGCACCCGGAAAGTGCCGGCTTAACCGTCTTATCAGCAGTAAATATTCATTCCCGTAATCAGAAAATATAACGTTCTCATGGATCGTATCTCAATCAACACAATCAGCCAGGTGATTCAGAAGGGGGTAACTTGCCCGCTTCAGGAACTGGCTGACGTTGTCGGGATATCAATTGATTCGCGCACTACGCAAAAGAATGAACTGTTCTTTGCCATCCAGGGGAAGCGGCTGGACGGGCATCAGTTTGTGGGGCAGGCACTGGCGCAAGGGGCGGCAGCCTGTGTGGTTAAACGTGGAGAGGTATCAGTCGCTGATGCTCAACGACTGCTTGAGGTTGACGATGTGAATCAGGCGCTGTTGCAATTTGCCCGCTGGTATCGACAGCAACAGACGGCACAGCTGATTAGTATCACAGGCAGTGTGGGCAAAACAACCACGCGGACGATGATTTATACGGCATTGTCGTCCTGCCTGTCAGGGGTTCAAAGCCCGGCGAATTTCAATAATGAATTTGGCGTGCCTTTGAGTATCGCCGCGATGGAAGCAACTCATCAATTCGCAGTACTGGAACTGGCAGCGTCGCAGGTGGGAGAAATTCAAGAGCTGTCTGAAATTGCACTTCCTCAGATTGGTGTGATTACAGGCATCGGTCGCTCGCACCTGGAACATTTCGGGACACTGCAACAGACTGCTGAAACCAAAGGTGCTTTATTCGAAGCTCTGCCGACCGCGGGGCTGGCTGTGGTCTGCGGCGATGACCCGTTTGCAGACTATCTGGTCTCCCGGACCTCTGCCAGAACTGTGCGTGTGGGACTGGGAGAAAACAATGATCTACAGGCTGTTTTGATTGCACAGAATCAACAGGGGATTTCCTTTCGGGTGAATGGCCAACTGTATCTGTTACCGGTCGTGGGGCGTCACTTTATCAATGCTGCCCTGGCGGCAATCGCCGTAGCGCGAGAGCTGGGAATCTCTGAAAAGGATGTGTCTGAGAGC
Organism: uncultured Gimesia sp.; assembly: GCF_963972345.1. Classification (NCBI taxonomy): domain Bacteria; kingdom Pseudomonadati; phylum Planctomycetota; class Planctomycetia; order Planctomycetales; family Planctomycetaceae; genus Gimesia; species uncultured Gimesia sp. The sequence continues at coordinate 64,512 of NZ_CAXAVM010000003.1, forward strand.
CTGCGGAACTATGCGACTGTGCCGGGACGCTGTCACCGAATGCAGATTGGCGACTGGACTGTGATTGACGATACCTATAACGCCAGCCCTGATTCCATGCGGGCTGCGTGCCAGGTGTTACGCGACTATGTCGGCACGGGTAAGCGGATCATGGTGATGGGAGACATGCTGGAACTGGGACCGGAAACCGAAGGATATCATCGTGAGATGGGAACGCTGGCTGTTGAATCGGGCATAGATCTGCTGTTTGCCTGTGGCGGACAGGCTGAGTCTGTGGCGCAGGGAGCTCGATCTGCAGGAATGGCTGAGAATCAAATTACTACTGCTCCCGATGTGGAACTGCTGGCTCTGGAGGTGACTGACCATCTGGAACCGGGAGATGTTGTACTAGTGAAAGGGTCGCGCGGGATGCGGATGGAACGTCTGCTGCAGCATCTCCAGCAGACTGTCTCAGACGGAAAAACAACGGGAACAACGAAAATATCATGTGTCTAAACTTGTGATTTCACCATATGCTTCGGGTTTGCGGGAATCCAGAGCGCGTCTGCTTCGGCGGACAAATCAGCGTCGGAAATTGTGATTACTTGGGTCGATCACTCCATAGCTGTATTATGGTGAAATCATTTCCGGGCGTCGGGATTGGGGTCTCGGCGCCCGGACCTTCTATTTGGCAGTGTTGTCGAAAGGGCTGGTACAGTCTCACGGCCTCTGTGGTAATGAGGCTTAACAGGAAAACTGATCTGGTTCAGATTGTTAATGGCGAGTAAATTACTTCATGATCATCTGGCTGGTGAAGACGTTTTCCCCGCTTCTGGAGCAACTGGAAGTGCTTTCGACTGGAGACTCCCGCGTCTTTCTGACTGCGCGGATGGCATTGGCCAGTCTGTCTTCCTTTCTGATTGCGATTCTGCTGGGACCGCTGGCAATCCGCTGGCTGGAAAAACGCTTTCGCGAGCGGGTCGTCAGTGATTCTGAGAAGCTGAATGAAATTCATGCCTCCAAAAATGCGACTCCCACGATGGGGGGCATTTTCATTGTAGGATCGATTCTTATCTCTGGTCTCCTCTGGGCGGATCTCTCAAATCGCTATGTGCAGTTGGGCTTGCTGACGGCAACCGGTTTTGCACTGCTGGGCGCCTACGATGACTGGATCAAACTCAGTACCAGTCGGAACGGGTTAAAGCCCCGGCAGAAACTCGTGGTTCAGCTGATTTTTTCAGCTGTGATCGGAACGGCTTTGTACTTCAATCATCACAGTGTACCCGCCGGTCTGGATCTGATTATGCCTGTCACCAGAATGGTCTGTTACCTGGGGCTGTTCTTCATTCCCTGGTCAATGTTTGTAATGACGGGCAGTTCGAATGCGGTGAACCTGACGGATGGCCTGGATGGTCTGGCCAGTGGCTGCATGGTATTTGCCGGTTCTGCTTTCGCCGGATTGACTTACCTGGCAGGGCATAAAGTGATGGCTGAATATCTGCAGGTTCCTTTCATCGCGGGAGCGGGCGAGTTGAGTATTCTACTGGGAGCCACGGTTGGCGCCGTGCTGGGCTTCCTGTGGTTCAACTGTTATCCCGCCCAGGTCTTTATGGGGGATACGGGTTCCCTGCCTCTGGGGGCGCTATTGGGGTTTTCTGCGCTGGTGATTCGCCAGGAAGCGTTGCTGGTCATTGCCGGTGGTGTATTCGTAGTAGAAACATTGAGTGTGATTATTCAGGTATTCTGGTACCGTCGGACAGGGGTGCGCGTTCTGGCCTGCAGTCCGCTGCATAATCATTATCTGTTCCAGGGGCAGCACGAAATGAAGATTGTGGTCCGTTTCTGGATCTGCTCTGCATTGCTGGCCATCATTGCCATCTCCAGCCTGAAGATTGCGACCTGAGTCTGTCGGTTACGGTCCGTGTTACGATCGTGACGTTTCTGTCGATCAGCGGAAACAGCGGAGCTGGGAAAAGGCCTGTTAGCACGGTTTTGTCAGCTGGTTCGTATCCTCGTTGATTGTTTCTAAATCGTGATTTCCCATAGGGCTTACCGTTCAGGGCATGCCGTTTTTAGAGTCGATTTCATTGATATGTATTCTTCATTATCAATGAGAGCGTTTCGATGAAGTCATCATTCTCAATCGATTCTCAGCCGGAGCACGATCGCAGCCTGTTTATTTCCATGGCCTGCGCGTTGCTCGGGATCGGAGTGTTGATGGTGCACAGCGCCAGCATCACCTCCTGGCCGACTGAATTCGAACAGGTTTATTTATCGAAGCACCTGATCTTCCTGGCAATCGCGGCGAGCGTGGCATCGTGCGCTTCGTATCTCCCGGCCCGCTTCTGGTACGACCGCGCTCCCCTGCTCTTCTGGGGAACGGTGGTTTTACTGATTCTGGTCCTGGTTCCGGGGATCGGAACGCGGGTGAATGGAGCGCAGCGCTGGTTGCGGTTTGGTTCTGTTTCTCTGCAACCTTCTGAGCTGGCAAAAATTGCCCTGCCTCTCCTGACAGTACGTCTGATGGTGCAGCGGCGAAGTTCCGTGAAGCACTGGTTCAAGGGGACGGTGCCGTTACTGATTCCACTGGCGATTATTATTCCCCTGGTGATTAAACAACCCGATCTGGGAACGACCCTGTTTCTGGCGGGTGGTGTCATGATTGCCCTCTTTCTGGGGGGATGGCCGATTCGAAACTTTATCGTCGGTCTGTTATGCGCTTTACCTGCTGTGGGAATGCTGGTCGCTTTACGTCCTTATCAGTTGAAGCGAATCAGCGGTTTCCTGGATACCTGGACCAACTGGGAATCTGCCCCCTACCAGCTGAAGCAGTCTCTGATGGCTCTAGGGACGGGCGGCGTTTATGGCTCGGGACTGGGGAAAGGGGCACAAAAATTAAGCTTTCTCCCGGAAGCGAATACCGACTTTGTCTTTTCCGTCGCCGGTGAAGAGTTGGGGTTGATCGGCACACTCGCGATTGTCGGTTTATGGCTGGGGCTGTTTCTCACTGGTTTGAATATTATCCGCTCACAGAAACAGAATTCCTATGCGTACGTAGTCAGTCTGACATTACTGCTGCAACTGGTGCTGCAGGCTGTTCTCAACGTGGCTGTTGTGACGGCCATGGTGCCGCCCAAAGGAATTTCGCATCCCCTGATCAGTTACGGCGGTACGAACCTGATGGTAAGTCTGCTCTCGCTGGGTATTATCATCAGCCTCACACGCTCAGCGGCAGATGACGCTCTCGTGATCGATCCGGAACTCAATCAGGATGAGGAACCACTCGTCAATGAAGCCGTCACACTCGCTGAGGAGAAGACACCGTTAGAGGTGGATTCTCCGGAAGAGTGCGAAGATGAAGAGTGCGAAGATGAAGAGTGCGAAGATGAAGAGTGCGAAGAAGGCGAGTATGAAGAAGACGAAGATCTCGAATCAGAAGAGAGGTCTTAGCTGGGATTCCGGGAGAAATGTTTCTATGCTGGTAGCGTGTCTCTCAGTTTGATCCCTTCACTCTCATCAGGTGATTCCGAATCATGAGCTCTCCTTCGATTCTCGATGGCAAATCGATCGTTTTTGCAGGTGGTGGCACCGGCGGCCATTTACTTCCGGGGATGGCTGTTGCCGCGGAACTGGCTTCCCGGGGAGACTGTCGGATCAGTTTTGTGGGGACCAATCGGCCGGTCGAGCAACAGATCATTGCGCGGTCGGGATTCGAGCATATTGACCTGCCCACCTATCCCTTGAAAGCGATGTTCCGTAACCCCTTCCGTTTTTTCGTGAATAATTTTCGCGCTTACTGGAAGGGGCGAACCTGGCTCAGGGAAAATGATCCAGCACTGGTGGTTGGCCTGGGAGGCATGGCGAGTGTGCCAGTCATTATGGAAGCTTCCCTGATGAAGCTGCCCATTGTGTTGCTGGAACAGAATATCGTCTGTGGCAAAGCCAACCATTTTCTACTGGGTCGTGCTGATGTGATCTGCAGTTCTTTTCCTGATACGATCTGGAGCAGTTCGCAGATCGAAGCCGGTCAGAAGCCACGTGTCGTGGTGACGGGCAATCCCGTGCGAACACAGATCAGGCAACTGGCTGAATCAGCGAATCAGATCCTGTCTGACCCTGCAGAGGACGAATTCGTGATCCTGGTATTAGGAGGCAGCCAGGGGGCACTCGCGGTCAATTCTGCCGTGATCTCACTGCTGGAACGCTCCCTGGATCAGTTGCCGGAGACCATACAGGTCGTTCATCAGACTGGGGAAAACGATTTCTCCCGCCTGGAAAAAGCCTATGAAAGGATCTGGAATTCCGTTCCCCGCCTGAAAGTAACAGTGAAACCTTTCTTTGAAGATCTTTCAGAATGGTATGCTCGAGCCCATCTTGTGATTTCCCGCTCGGGGGCGACGACTCTGGCTGAACTGGCCTGTGCAGGATGTCCCACGATACTGATTCCCTATCCAGGATCGGTGAATGAGCATCAGTTACTGAATGCCCGCTATTTTGCAGAACATGGTGCCGCTGTGATTGTCGAGCAGTGTTCAGAACCGGAACAGACGGCAAGACAGCTGCAGGAAGCAGTCTTTAAACTGGTCTTCGATGCGGAACAGCGAGGGCAAATGGCGACAAGGATGCGGCAACTCGCTCTTCCTGATGCAGCGAAGCGGGTGGCTGACGAGATCATGGACTTAATGCCTGCTTAAATCGGGTCAGTGTGTGTTCTTGTGAACACTGGCTGATCCCGTTGATCGGAGCCTTGTCAGTACAGATGATGGGAATGCGCCTTTTTTCCGGCTGCTTTTTCTGGTTTTAGCGAAACCTCAAAGTCTGATGATTCACGAAACTGGGATGATTTGTTACCTTTTCCCATTCTCTGATTCACAGACATCAAGAAGCTCTCATGCGTCAGATGTGGTCGTTTGAAGCGGCCGCCGGTCAGTGCCATCAGTACCTTGTTCATTCACTTGCAGAGAAACGGAGAGAAGTCGTGTCACTCATAGTCCAGAAGTTTGGTGGAACGAGTGTAGCAGATACCAGCAAGATCCTCGCAGCAGCCCGGCGTGCAACCGAAATGCAGCAGGCGGGTCATCAGGTCGTGATGGTTGTCAGTGCGCGGGGCAAAAAAACCGACGAGCTGGTGAGGCTGGCGGCGGAAATAACGGACCACCCTACTCCGCGCGAGATGGACATGCTGCTGTCGACGGGCGAACAGGAATCAGTGGCCTTAATGGCGATGGCCTTACACAAGCTGGGAGTGCAGGCGATCAGTCTGACAGGCTCTCAGATTGGTGTTGTCACCGATTCATCGCACACCAAAGCCCGAATAATTTCGATCTCCACCGAGCGGATGCGGTCTGCCCTGAATGAAGGTAAAATTGTGATCGCGGCAGGATTTCAGGGACGCGATAAAGACTGGAATATCACAACCCTGGGACGCGGCGGCAGTGATACGACGGCGACGGCACTGGCTGCCGTGCTGGAAGCAGACATGTGTGAAATTTATACGGATGTGGAAGGCGTATTTACTACTGACCCCCGTATCGTTCCGGAAGCACACAAAATTGACAGCATCTCGTATGATGAAATGCTGGAACTGGCCAGCCTGGGAGCAGGTGTCATGCATTCCCGGTCCATTGAATTCGCAAAAAAATACAGGGTGCCTTTGAAAGTACGTCCTTCATTTTCCGATGGCGAGGGAACCCTGATCGCGGTTCAGCCCCTGACAGATGCTCCCGTTGTGACCGGGGTGGCTTTTGTCCGGGATGAAGTGCGTGTGAGTCTGACCGATATCCCTGACGAACCGGGAATCATGGGGAGTATCTTCACGCGGATGGCCGAGCGTAAGATCTGCCTGGACATGATTGTACAGGATGTGGGTACAGCGGGACTGGCCCGTGTCTCCTTTACCGTTCCTGAGTCGGATCTGGCGGAAACATTGACGGCTGCCAGTGAGGCCATTGATGTAATCGGTGCCGGGAAAATTCAGCATGGCACGAATCTTTCCAAAGTTTCGATCGTGGGCTGCGGCATGCGGAACCATTATGGAGTAGCCAGTCGCATGTTTGCGATTCTGGCAGCAGCCGACATCAATGTGGGCATGATTACGACGAGCGAAATCAAAGTAACGGTGCTTGTCAATCGTGATCAATGTGAAAAAGCAGTCCAGGTGATTCATAACGGTTTCGAATTGAATCAGCTCTCCAGTTATTCGTTTGCGACCAATGAAATACAGACGGACGCGCAGCAGACGAGTGGGTCGGCTCCGGAACAGACGACGCTCGAGCAGGACATTATTAACCAGTTGTCCCATATGGAAGATATCGTGGTCAGTGAAGTACTGCTGGACCAGAGCCAGTCCCGTGTTACCGTCAGAAATCTGCCTGACAGTCCCGGTATCTGTTCGCGGCTGTTCTCTGTTGTGGCCGAGGGGGGCGTCTCGGTTGATATGATCGTGCAGAATATGGGAGAAGAGGAACAGGCCCACCTGTCATTCACCGTTCCCCGGACCTCACTGGAAAAGAGCCTGGAACTGGTGGCACCGCTGCTGAAAGAATGGGGCGAGGCCGAGCTGAGTCATGAGGCGGAAATTGCCAAGCTGTCCGTCGTCGGGATTGGCTTACGCAGCCATACGGGTGTGGGACAGTCCATGTTTAGCGCACTGGCGGAATCGGGAATTAATATCCAGATGATCAACACCAGTGAAACCCGGATCAGTGCCGTGGTAGCCCATCAACAGGGCGAAGCGGCTTACCGGGGGCTGTTACAGAAATTTCACCTGGTATAATTCGACTTATACTTCTTCAGTGAGTGCAGCCTGCAGGATCTGAGCAAGCTGTGCAGAGAATCTGCTGCGAGGCATTACTTCCGTGCAGCCTGCTGCCCGGGCCGCTTCCAGCTTTTCGACATCCACATGCGGTCCAAAGGCGATACTCACCAGAGTGGGATGCTCCTGATGGATCGATTTCAACTGGTCCCAGTTCAATGAAGGCTGATTCAGGTCCACCAGCAGCACCTGGCGGATCGAGTCGTCCAGTTGTGCCAGTGCCTGGCGCGTGCTGAGTACGGTACAGAAAGTGTACTCACACTGTCTGGCGGCTCCGGTAATCTGGCTCGAAAACATGATGTCCGAGCAGAGGATGAGTACCTGAGAGGCTGGTTTTGTCATAATGGATACCGGTTGTGTTCAGATTGTGGATCGATGGAAATGGACGTGTTGCCATTCCCCGTCCTGTTTCTGCCAGATGCGGGTTTCTTCACAGGCCGCGGTGGAATCGTGGCCATGCTCATCGATCACCTGGACGATGCGGACATAAGTAATGAGGGCAACTTCGCCCATGATTGAGACCATGGGTGAAGTGATGGTCGACTGCCGTGGCCTGCCTGTGGGATTCATGTCAAAATAAAATCGATGGAAATCCATTCCCGCGACCAGATGCCCCCTGGCTTCCGGTTCAAAGGCGGTCAGTTCTTCATCACAGAGACTTGTGTAAGTATTCCAGTCTTTATGATCGATGGAATGCAGCAACTGCTTACTGAGTTTTAACAACTCCTGTACGTCGTTATCAGACATCTTTAAGTCTTTCAGAGATGGATTGATGAAATCACTTTTGATCCATCTTATCCGTTAGTTCAATTTCTGGAAATTGAATGGTCTTTTTATTTTCTGAAGAACTCTGATCTGGTACGTACTCATCAATGGTTGCCGTGTCGCTCGATTTTTTCTGTTTGTCCGGTAAGGGGATATCCTGAGAGCGAACGTTGTCGGAAACTGCTGTCAGGGTATTTTCCGGTAAGATCCCCTCCAGGGATTTGAGATTGATCGTCGAACCGACATCGACAAACTGTTTCGGATCATAGTCGACCTGAAAATTGACGTCTGCAATCGAAAGCAGACAGCCGGGGGCTAACTTGGTATCCCGTTTGGGAGTCAGTTTCTGACCATCGATGAAGGTGCCGTTGGAACTGCCCAGGTCATGAACCAGTGCCACGGACCCGGTGAGAAAGATTTTGCAGTGGTGGCGGCTGACCAGGTCGGATTTCAGTTTGATATCGCAGTCGGGAGCTCTGCCGATCAGAGTCGTTTTTGTGAGAGTCATGGTTTTGGATTTGGATGATGTACTTTGAACACTCAAACGAATTTTCATGACTCTACCACACACATAAGAAAACCCGCCGAAGAAAAGACTCCGGCGGGAGATTTGTTAATCATCAGGTTTGATTATAGATTCTTCTTTGACGCAAGTCTATGCGGCTGCGGAGTCATCTTTAGGGAAGAGATGTTCAGTACCCTGGATGATTTCCGGTGTGACCACATATTTCTTGCCGGCTTCCTGTTCGGGAAGTTCGTACATGATATCGAACATGGCCTGCTCAATGACGCTGCGTAAACCCCGTGCTCCCGTATTTTTCTTCTGGGCGATACGGGCGATTTCGTGCAGTGCTCCTTCCGTAAATTCGAGTTCCGCTTTTTCCATTTCGAAGAACTTCTGGAACTGTCGCACCAGGGAATTCTTGGGTTCCGTCAGAACACGGACCAGGTCTTGCTCGCCCAGTTGGCAGAGTGAAGAGAGTACGGGCAGTCGTCCCAGGAGTTCCGGGATCAGGCCGAATTCCAGCACGTCATCCACGGAAGCCTGTGCCAGCAGGTCATTTTTAGACCGTTCCTGTATTTTCTTCTGCTGATTATTCTGTCCGAAGCCGATGGTTTTTCGGCCCAGTCGTTTCCCGACAATATCTTCCAGTCCCACAAAGGTACCACCACAGATAAAGAGGATATTACTGGTATCGAGCTGAATGTACTGCTGCTCGGGATGTTTGCGACCACCTTGTGGCGGAACATTGGCAACGGTCCCTTCCAGCATTTTCAGCAGCGCCTGCTGAACGCCTTCGCCGGAAACATCCCGGGTGATGGAGACGTTCTGGCTGGTTTTTCCAATCTTGTCAATTTCGTCGATGAATAAAATGCCCCGCTGGGCTGCTTCGACATCGAAGTCGGCAGCATGCAGCAGCTTGAGCAACAGGTTCTCAACGTCTTCTCCCACGTAACCGGCTTCGGTGAGCGTGGTGGCATCCCCGATGGCAAACGGGACCTGCAGGTAACGGGCCAGACTTTTCGCCAGTAATGTCTTACCGGATCCGGTCGGACCGATCAGCAGGATGTTGGATTTATCGAGTTCAACGTCCGAGCCTTCCTCTTCGGCATGCATCAGTCGTTTGTAATGATTATGAACGGCGACTGCCATGACTTTCTTGGCTCGTTCCTGGCCGATTACATACTCGTTCAGGTGAGTCACAATTTCCCGCGGCGTGGGAACGTTCTTGAACAGTTTTTTGGTGGTTCCTCTGCGTCGGTGCTCCTGTTCCAGAATGGACTGGCAAACTTCAATACATTCGCCACAGATATACGCGTTATCGGGTCCCTCTACCAGGGGCCCCACTTCACGATAGCTTTTTCTGCAAAAAGAACAGTTCGCGTTTTTCTTCCCAGAAGAATTACGTTTTCCAGAGGTGATATCTCGTCCGGTGGGCATAGCTTCCCTTCAACGGTGTCAACTAAATTATGGCGATCAACGTCCAGTGAATTTTGATTCTGCCTCCGTGCAAATCACTCGATAGGTAAAAATAACTTTTGAAATGGATCTCTGATAAGGATCAATATTGATTACTAAGAGGCAGTTATCGGATAAAAAATGTGATCTATTTCTATTTGCATTAAGAAGAACCGCTGACAGTCATTCCTGATCCGACTGACTGTTAATCTCAGCCTGATCAGAATCTGCATCAACAGTGTCCTTATCCAGACCCTGTCTGGTTGGAGCAACGAGTCGCTTTTTGATGGATCGGAATTCGTCGTCGGTAAGGTCACCTTCTCGCTGCATTTCTGCGAATTGCATAAGTAATTCACGGGCATCCACATGACGATCCTCATTTTCCCGAAAACGTCCTACGACCCATACGATCAACCAAATCAAAAAACTGACGATCAAAACTGCCAGGATCCATTCAACGAGATGATCGCCCAGCAGTTCCTTGAACAGCTTTTGTTTATCCGCCTGTTTTCCCAGAGTTAAAAAATAAAAAATCACTGTAACTCAGGCAGAGAGCAAAGTCTTCCTGCCTTTCCTATATCTGAACTGCAAAACGGATGCAGGCTCCATGGACTTAGATGCGGATCCCCTGCTTAACACGACAGACTGTTATTATCAGGGAGACCTCTGAACGAGGCAAGCCTTCTTATGTCTCAGCTCAGTCACAGTATATGCGAGACTAAGCATTTCACGCGCCAAAAATGGTCAATTTACGATAAGAAAAAGAAATAGGATTGCTGGAAATCGCTGATCGAAAACAGACTGGACGCAGCCACTGGACGCGATTCACCCCTGTTTTCCAGTTCCTGTCGGAACAATCACTTCTGGCAAACGGGAAGCCGTCAAACAGGAGTGGACTCTGATATGAAATTATTTTCCCTGGTGTCAACTATAGATAAGAGAGGTCAGAATCGTAAGAATTACATTGTCGATCTTACCGTAAGTGTAATACGAACGGGGATTTGACTGCTTTTGAAAGTGGAGAGGGAATCCTGTCTGAGCTGGAAGTCCGCCCGTGATTCTCATAAAATGGGATTCTTGCAAATGGTGCCGGTAAAGTCGGGAGACCGCTTGCATTGCATCCTGAACGGATCACTTTTATGATCAACTCGCGAAATAAACGAATCATGATAATTCCAGGTCTGACTTAAAGTTCGTCAAACTGGTGTACAAATACAGGTGGAAAGAATTTGAGGGTTTTGAATGGACTTTGAGAAGCGTCTTCAGAATGCCATTAATAAAGGGCGCGCCGCCAAAGATGAAGAGATCAGACAGGAAGTTGGCAAAAAACTGACCGAAGAGGAGTTTCGGAATCTTCACTTGAAATACCGTCTGGAGTTAACCGAACACATCGACAGTTGTCTGAGAAAACTGTCAGATCACTTTCCCGGCTTTCAGTTCAACACTGTTATGGGAGAGGAAGGCTGGGGTTCGAAAATTACGCGGGATGATGTCAGCTTGAATACCGGTCAAAAAGCGCAGACCCTTTACAGTCGTCTGCAAATGATTGTCAGGCCCTTTACCGAGACCCATATCGTCGAACTGGTAGCGAAAGCCACCATTCGCAATAAAGAGATTTTTAATCGTTCCCATTATCAGTTTATTGCCGAAGCTGATATGCAATCGTTTCAGGACTTAATGGATCTCTGGATCCTTGAGTTTGCCGAGCAGTTTTCCTATCAAGGCTGATTTATCATTCCCCTGCGTCCCCGTCTCTTTCAGATAAGGTTTTACAGCAGATGAGTCGTCATTCGGATTTAACACAGGTTCTCGATCGTGGTGCGGTTGCTATCATTCGCGCACAATCGGGTGAGTTGCTGGTTGATGTCTCCAAAGCGATTTATGCTGGCGGACTGGATGTGATTGAAGTCACGTTTACCGTGCCTGGTGTGCTTGACATACTGGCACAGGTCAAACGCGACCTGGGTGATAAGATATTGCTGGGAGCTGGCACCGTATTGGATACGGAAACCGCCCGGGCGGCAATTCTTGCCGGTGCGGAATTCATTGTGACCCCTACCGTGAATACCGATGTCATCGAACTGTGCAACCGGTATGATAAACTGATCATGACGGGAGCCTTTACTCCGACAGAGGTATTAACGGCCTGGGAAGCAGGCGCAGATATCATCAAAGTCTTTCCGGCTTTTGTGGGAGGGCCCGCCTATCTGAAAGCCCTGCATGGGCCTCTGCCCCAGATTCCTTTGATGCCCACCGGCGGCGTCGACCTGGAAACCCTGCCCGCTTATCTGAAAGCGGGCGCCTGTGCCGTCGGACTGGGTAGTTCACTGGTCACAGCCAAAATGGTTGAGTCAGGTGATCTGGAAGGGATTCAGAAACTGACTGCTGAGTATATGGGCAAAATTAAGGAGCTGCGCAAAGGGTAGATGGCCTTGCCTGTTCCCGAGGGCTTCCTCTTTAACACAGGAATATTTCTTCGTGTTTTCTCCTGTTGCGCTTCTGTTTCAACCCGAAAGATCGTCTCAAGTCCTACCAACCGAATAGACGATATGCCTAGATAGTCAATCTTCGGTTTACCAGTGCGCGTATTCCCCTGAGTTGCGTCTCATTCAGTTTGATATTGGCTCAAGTTCGTCGCGAGATGCTGTCAGGGATCGAAATACATGCTTTGTACCCGGTGAATAGACTGTTAGCAAAATTCACAACTTCTCAGGAGGGACTCCGGGCCGGGATCACAGAAGAATGTGTTCTTCAGGCAGGGAGGTGCATTGGCATGAGACTATTTACATTACTGGTAGTCAGTTGCTTGTTTTGGGGATTCCCCTTGAATTCCGCTTCGGCTGCTGTTTCTACGTCCCCCGTATTTACCAGTAAGACCCAGTTTCGCATTCCTTATCATTACGATCAGGCTGAAATTGATCGACTCGGTGCGCGGGAAATCAGACTTTATGTTTCCACCGACCGGGGGGTGACATGGAATCATCTGCAGTCGGTTCCTCCTACCACGCGCAAATTTCCCTTTGAAGCCACCCAGGATGGAGAATACTGGTTCTCCGTGCGGACTTTGGATTCCCAAAATCAGCTGCATCCGTCCGGTCGTGTGTTTGAGCCCGGTTTACGGGTCGTGATTGATACGACACCTCCACAACTGGATCTCGATCTGCGACAGATTTCCCCGGGTAAAGTTCAACTGATCTGGAATGCCGAAGATCAGAACCTGGATCCGACCAAACTGGTCCTGGAATACTCCCAGAACGGGAGTCAGAACTGGCAGCGTGTGATTGTCGCTCCTCATGGAAAAGGTCAGACCACCTGGTCCATTTCGCAAGGCGGCGTCGTGTCAGTGCGGGGTGTGATTAAAGACAGAGCCGATAATACAGGCAGCAGCCAGAAACAGATTCGGGTCGTTGCCGCGGCCAGTCGTACGACGCTTCCCAAACCCAAGGAAGATCTTCCCGACTTTAACCAGCCGATCGCCCAGGGGACGCTGCCGGACAACAGCTTGACCCAGACAGAACCGGGGACACTCGCACCTTATTCCGGTGATCACGTTTCACCTCAGCCCACGCAACCCCATGGTTTAGATTCCCAGACACCCCTGGCGAATCATCAGCTTCCCAGCGTCTTTCCTCAGCAGAACCGATCAGAACAGGTCAACCCGGGGCCGCAGAGTGACCAGGGGCAGGTTAAAAATCAATTTGTCGCCGATGATCCGGAAAAGCGTCCGAATTACGCCAAGAATCGTTACCCCCAGTCGGCCACACAAAACTGGGCTGCAGAACGCAAGCAGGTCTTGAACGGGACCAAATTCCAGATCGGATTCGAAGTCGATGAAGTCGGTCCCTCAGGCATCGGTGCTGTGGAACTTTACATTACAGAAGACAATGGCCAGAAATGGTATAAATACGGCGAAGACGCGGACAAAAAGAGTCCGTTCCACGTCGAAGTCCCCCATGATGGCATCTATGGGTTTTCCTTACGGGTGCGGAGTGGAGTTGGTTTGGCGGATGCCTTACCCAAGTCGGGTGAGAAACCGGATGTTGTGATTGTGGTGGACCGGACGGCACCTGCCCTGAAATTAAATCCCGTGGTACAGGGACTGGGTGGAGAAGCGAATAAGGTCACGATTTCCTGGGCCATGAGTGATCAGAACCCTGCTGAGAAATCGATCGCCATCAATTTCTCAACGCAACCGGGGGGCCCCTGGGAACCCATCGTGGACTGGCAGGAAGATCAGGGACGGTTTACCTGGTCTGTGCGACCAGGCAACCCTTCGAAATTCTACCTCCAGGTGATTGCCCGCGATGCGGCAGGCAATGTTTCGCAGGAAGTGACACCAGAGCCGATTATCCTGGATCTGACCAGGCCATCCGGGAGAATCGTTGATGTGGAAGTGCTGAGCAAAGCATCTCCCTATTAAGTCTGACCAGGCAGACTGACGGTCGCCCGGCAGCTCATGCCTGTTCCGATTTTTCTTCCGCCTTGGGTTCAGAGTTGGGAACTTCAAACTTGGGCGCTGTGAAATCATCAGATCGTTCTGAGGGAGTCGGGCGTGGTGTTTCAGGTTGTGAATGTGAATAGGATGCCTGATTCACATCGTCTTCGATACCACTGACGCCTTTTTTGAATTCGACGATTCCTTTGCCCAGACTGCGTGCGACTTCTGGTAAACGCTTACCAAACAGCAGCAGAGCAATGATGCCGACGATGATCATCTCATAACCGCCGGGCATTCCCAGAAAAGCAGGAACTGGTGTGATGTGTGTGATTGTCTGAAACATTTTCTTACCTCTTTTTATGAATAAGGTATTGAGGGGGAAACATCAGTTTGTCCCCCCTGATCCTGGGATCTTGGGGTTGAGAGCAAAACGATTGAAAACAGTCACAGGTCAGCCCGGGGGATTATCCTGTTTCGAGTCTTGCGACCGGATTCGGGAAGATTCGTCCTCTTCGTCGGCTCCCTCTTGTGAGCCCTTCTTGAATTCGACGATGCTTCTCCCCAGAGAATTCATGACTCCGGGTAATCGCTTACCAAACAGGAGCAGAATGATCCCTAAAATGATGGTGATTTCAATCCAGCCTGGAAAGCCAAACATACTGTGAGTCCCGTTAACTTCTATGAATCAGTCGAGTAGACGATTACGTTATCTGTGGAGTAATCAGGTTCGTTCGGTGAAATGGTAACAGAAGAAGACTTCACCGAAAATGAACACCAGCGTAAATGGGATGATTCAATCAGGCATGCTCTGCTGGCGCTGAGGAAAAGACCAGTCGGGAGGTTGTCATTCCTGTATGATGGCACCTGCGAAAATAGTTCTCGGAGGAGATCCCATGGATGGATATCCACTCGGTTTGCCCGCAGGAGTCGCAGGAGGATTGAGCGGTAAGTAATTAAATCATAACCTCGCAAACGCGGCTGTCAACAGAATTTAACACCCCAATTCGCGCGAATTCCGATTCTGTCTGATGATCATGCCTGTAAAATTGCTTTGTATCGACTTCTCAACCTGAACAAGGTCCGGAAATTCGGATTGGACTTAAATACTTACAGCATCAAGGGATGTTTTCTGTAACAACAGCAACATCTCCACCCATTGGACCTGTTTTGCAAATGCGTTGAGTTCCGGATCTGCGTTTGCTTCACACTCCTGGCAGCAATCGACAAAAGCATTCAGCAGCCAGCGTTTATTCTGGACTAATTTTGTTTGCCAGTCTGCGACATGCGAGAGGCCTGCAAACCGCTCAAACAGAGGCGATACTGCTGCCGGCAGTTCGTCATGCAGCGGATGATAGCCGACTACCCTGCTCCAGTATTTGGCATTGGAATAATCGGGTTCGCGGCGGTGCATGATATGATGCCAGTAGTCGCCTGCCCGATGTCTGCCCTGGCTTTGAACGGACTGTGAATATTCATGGCTTTCTTCGAGATAATCATGCAGGCAGAGCAGACCGGCTTTGAGTGCCGTGGCATCTGCTGCGGATTCAATCGAGGACAGATCCTCTCGAGGATGATAATTGCGTAGCAGATCCAGCAGCCATTTTCTGTCAGGTCCGGGCGCAGGGGGTGCTAATGCCGGCAGAGTGCTGAGTAAATTGTTTTCCAGTGTGAGGGGGTTCTCTGTCTCAATCAGTTGAAAGGATACTTTCTGTTTTGCCAGAAGAATCAATGCCTGCCAGATCTGTTCCGGAGAGTCCGGCAGATCGTTCAGACTGAGAAAGTCTGTCTTGCGGATCAGAATGACCGCCTGCAGAAGTGGATTCATGGATAACGCGGCCGCCAGCGGAGGCAGGGTCTGAAATGTCTGAACCAGATATTCTGAATTCGAGAATGGCAGCAGGCCGACCCCTTCCCGAAGCTGATCCCAGTCGTGGCTCAACAGTTGTTCCAGGTCAGCCTGACTCAATTGAGGGGTATCAACAAAACCGAGATACTCTTCGGTTGCACTTTCGAAGAGGGAAACCAGTTCTGTTCGCGACAGGGATGCGGGGGATTTCTGCTCCAGTGGAACCAGGCTGATGGGGGAGGTGCCAGACGGGCAGTTCAATGAATCCATCACCTGACGGGGCAGATATAGTTTTATACTTGCAGACATGACAATCTATCTTCTGAGGACGGGAGAATACTGTTTTGATCAGATAATCAGCAACGCTTCTCAATACAAAAGCATCTCACATTTCACCACAGGCTCTCACAATCGATTAGGCTAACTCCCAGGCACTGGGAGGGGCACCGGTAAAACGAGACACAGTCGACGATGATCTCATGGTATGAGCGTTTGCAGATTTTCCTGTGTTTCAGTCTAAATTAACGGATTTCGGACGCCACGGAAAGTCACGCATCTACGGATGCCCATCAGGTCAGGCTTCTGTTCTCACCAGTTTGCCGGTCGTTTCTTTTGTCCCTTGTTTCTGCCACCCTTTCTGATTGTTGCAGCAGTCCCTGTGGTCAGCACCCATCTCCAGAATGCAGTGGCTGTGAGACATAACTGGTTTTTCAAAATCGACTTATTTATCCTGCTTAGTGTTATGAAGCGAGGGCGAGTATGTTTGCTTTATCGTGCTTTCAGGTTTGCCTTCTGAATCGCCATGATACTGTACTGGATGTGTACAGGCGGTGTTTTCTACGAAGGATCTTGAGAAAAATCCCAATATCGGCTGGTTAAAATGAAAAATGTGTGAACAATAGACACAAATTGACTGACCCGGCATGTTGACCGAATCTTCACGATTGAGTTTGGATCCCATGCTGGTAACTGGTTTGAGCGATAACAAGGGGACCTGTTTGAAGCTCAGGCTCACTGATTCGACTGGTGATATTTTCACATCACTGGCGGTATTCTTGTATGAACCATATCTTACCTGATTATTATGTAAGTGAGGCAACATGGTTTTATCTGTCCCTGTTGCTCTCCCTGGCGGTCTTTTTCCGATTTGACCGGATCCTTTCGCTGCGCAATCTTGATCTGGTACTTTTGCTTTCCATCTCACCGGGATTGCTGCTTTTAAGTGACCGACCGGTACTGGGCAACATCTGGCTGTTCGCTGGAACAGGATTGTTTGTCATTCGAATGTGCGTTGACTGTTATTTTCAGCGACGTCCGCGAGGCGAACAGAATCTCAACAGTTTTGGAATGGCATTTCTCTGTATTTCGATCTTCGCCTTTTTCATCGTGCGTGTGTTTACGGAAATTCCCGCGCCGGAAACCATCCAGACAGTCCGACAGGCAGACAGTCTGCTGAGCATGCAGGATGTCAGTGCCTCTCAACAGCAGACACATCTGGAAGCCGGCCCCACTGCCCGCCTGCTGGCCGCGCCGGTGGTGCCTCTATCGAATGCAGTTGTCCAGGGAGGCGCTCCCGTAACGAGTATCAGCCCGCCCCTTGATCATTCAACGCTGGCTGCGCGGATCATGGCGATCCTGGCGCACGCCTTTGTCATCGTAGGGCTGATCATCATGGGGAAAGTACATTTTGCAGATACGCAGGTCGGGCTGGCAATGGCGCTGTTATACCTCCTGCTGCCCTGTACTGCCTATGATGTGAGTAAAGCGAACCATGTTTTACCAGCGGCATTGCTCGTCTGGGCTTTTGTGACCTATAAGCAGCCGATGCTGTCTGGAACTTTCATGGGTCTGGCCTGTGGCGCGATGTTTTTTCCGGTCTTTCTTCTGCCTTTGTGGGCCAGTTTTTACTGGAAAAACGGTCTGAAGCGGTTTGTGCTTTCCGGCAGTGTGGTCGGAGCGGTTTTGCTGGGCAGCCTGATTCTGACGTCCGTCGATCGGTATTCCTTTACCCAGCAGACCATCGGGTCCATCGACTGGTCGGTCATCAAATTCGAGGGGGGGCAGCAGATCCCGGGCTTCTGGAGTGCCTATGACTCGGCCTATCGGATTCCTGTTTTTGTGGTCTTTGTGCTTTTGATTGTCTGTCTGACGATCTGGCCCCGTCGAAAAAATTTAGGCCATTTAATGTCACATACGACGGCGATCATCATTGCCACCCTGCTCTGGTACCCCCAGCAGGGAAGCGTGTATCTGCTCTGGTATCTGCCCATGTTGCTGATGGTGGTCTTCAGGCCGCGCCTGCTGCATACCACACAAAGCACCGAGGTGGATCGCAATCAACAGGCGAATGAAAAACCGGTTTCCCGTTTCCAGGATTCCGCCACTGTTGTCAGGCATACATCGCAGTAACGACGTTCGACCTCAGCTCTGCTGTGAGAGTTCCTGGCTGGTTTCTTCTGTGGGGATGCCGTCGTTGCTACGCGAAAAGAGCGGTGCTTCATGGTCTGGAAAATCAAAATTGGTTTTCGTGTTGACGATGAACATGGGACGCGCTCGGACCTGGTCATAAATACGCGTGACGTATTCGCCGAGAATGCCAATTCCCAGAGCATTCAGTGCACCGAAAAAGGAAGCGGTAATGGTCACCGATGCCCAGCCCGGGATTGCCAGTCCGGTAAACAGCTTATGGTAAAGCACAAAGCTGATTACGACCGCACACACCACCGCTGAGAGCGCTGCGATCAGGTAAAAGATGGTCAATGGTAAAAATGAAAAAGAGAAGATAGCCGTTTTCGCCAGCCGACAGAGATGGATGAAGGAAACACGGGGAGTATCATCATAACGTGCCATGCGTTCTACGCTGACACCGATCTGACGAAACCCGACCCAGGAACGCAGACCGGGAAAATAGCGATCACGGTCGATCAGTTTGGCAATCTGAATCGCGACTTTGCGATCAATCAATCCGAAATTACCGGCATCTCTGGGAATGGGGGAATTCGCGATCAGGTTCAGCGTTTTGTGAAACGTACTGAAGGCCCAGCGTTTAAGTACATTTTCTTTGCGCTCGGTGCGAATGGCATACACCACATCAAATCCCGCCTGCCAGGCTTCCACAAAATCAATAATGGCCGTCGGGCTGTCCTGCAGATCCGAATCCATAATGACAATCGCATCACCGGTCGAATGTAATAACCCGGCCTGTACGGCTGCCTGGTGACCGAAGTTTTTGGCAAAATGCAGGACTTTCACCCGGGAGTTCAATTCAGCCAGATCATCCAGAATGGAGCCACTTTGATCCGAGGAGCCATCATTAACAAAGATGATCTCATAGCAGCAACCGAGCTGCTGGAGTGATTCTTCCACCGACTGTAACAACAGGGGGAGGACATCCTGCTCGTTGAAAACTGGTAGAACGACCGAGATTAAAAACTCGTTGACTGATTTTCGCTTAGCGGAGTTAAATTGCGTAATCGACTGATTCATTTGACCAGAACCCCTACCAGTGAAAGTCCCCATGGAACTCCCGTCACATGGATCAATTTACGTTCTACCCCGGCACACGACAACAGGCAGCGATTTAAGAACCGCGGGATCCGGGAGAAGCGTGGTGTCTCATCATTCTCTCGTTTCAATACCCGGTCTGCCCCTCT